>JBATLS010000028.1:0-7528 GCA_049289435.1 Saprospiraceae bacterium
TCTCTGGGCAGTGTCCTGGATGCAGGCTCTATGACAAAACAATTGTCTAAGTGCTTGGCAAATTCTGGAACCCACCCGTCCGGGATAGAAAAATTGACTGAACCATTCATAGCCGCCGTCATACCACTGGTGCCTGAAGCTTCTCTATACAATCTTGGATTGTTGAGCCATACATCCGAACCCTTCTTTAGGGCAGCCGAAAGACCCAATTCATAACCTGTCAAGACGGCTACATTGGGATGCTTAAGCGTCTTCCAAAATAAATGATTGAATGTATCGATGGCAGAGTAATCTTCAGGATATGGCTTACCCGCCCAGATGATCTGTATGGGGAATGCTGTATTTTCTATCAACTTCTTGAATCTCTCTGCGTCATCCGTGATCATGTCAGCACGCTTGTAGCCCGCATATCGTCTGGCCCACACCAAAGTGAGGACGTTTTCATCAAATATTTTGCCCGTTTGATCAGCGACTATCTTGAATAAAGCTTTTTTCATTTCCTTCTTACGGGCCATCAAGGCTTTATCATCGTTTTCTTCATATGCTTTTTCGAGCACTTCGTCTTTCCAGTATTTTTTATTTTGCGAATTGGTGATGGCTATGATTTCACATATTCCTTCATTTCCAGACCACATTTCTCTGGCAACTTCTCCATGCATCTGTGATACGCCGTTGGCAATTTTTGCAAATTTGAGTGCTGACAAAGTGTAATTGAGCACATCTCCCTTAAGATCAAGGATGCTTCTGACTTCACTATCAGATAGGCCGTTGTAAAAGGACATCTTGCTAAGCAAGTCGAAATTATGCTGCTCGTTGCCTGCTTCCTCTGGGGTATGGGTAGTGAATACCACTCTCTTTCTGACATCTTCCATGTTTTTGTACTTAGCATAGAGATGAAAACAAAGAGGTAACGCATGACCCTCGTTCATATGATAAATATCGATTCCCATATCCAGGATGTCCATCAATTTTGCTCCACCTGTACCCAATACAATCGATTGGGCTATTCTGGTAGATTCGTTGGCATCATAAAGTCTATTGGTGATGGTCCTTGATATGGAGTCATTTTGCTCTATATCCGTACTGAGCAAAAATATTGGAGCACTTTCGAAGACTTCAGGTTTCAACAGAAACGCTTTTACATACACTGTTGCACCGTGCACTTCTACCGGGAAAACAATGCCTGTGTCCGTCAAAAAAGAGTAATACTTTTGTACATAGTCTGGCTTCATAGCGCCATTGAGAGATCTTACCTGATCGTAATATCCGTATTTCCACAACATACCAACACCTACCAAATTTTGCTTAAGCTCATATGCACTTCTCATGTGTGAGCCAGCTAAAAAACCCAATCCACCACTGTAAATCTTGAGTGCCTGATCTATGGCAAATTCCATAGAAAAATAGGCCACAGCTTTTTTAAATTCCGATTTTGGGGTGTATCCGAAGATGTCTGATTTTGATAGCATGGTGGTATAAAATTGTTGTTGTAAGAAGTAATTGTTGATAAAAAAAAGTGCAAATTTAAGAAGTTATGTCAAAATGACACTAATTTATATGTTAAAAAGTGCTTTTTTACTTAATATATTACATTGTAAATATGTTTTAACATATGATTATCAAAAGATTAAACCCAAATAAAGCTTTTGTAAATAAAGTGTTATTAAATCGTTTCTGGATGATAAGCTCTTTCATTGAATCAATGTACCAGCATATATTTCTAAAAGAATCAATGGATGAAATACTTTAGAGTATGTTTAAAATTCCATTATTTGTCTGCAAGAGGCAAATTTCATTTTATACTTCGTTATATTTTTCGTTGTAACTACCTGTTACGACTACAAAATACACCTTGTCTAAAATTAAATTTGCTCGCTTTCGCTCAAACATGAAAATTTAAACATACTCTTAAACTGAAAGAACCCTAAGTTGTCAAGTGACACAAAAAACAAAGGTGATTCAATATCTATTGAATCACCTTTGTTTTATTTTTTTGCTAAAATGCTTTAATTTAGAGCGAAGCATTATAATTTTTCTCCACTACATTCCAGTTAAACACACTCCAGAATGCTGCGACATAATCTGCTCTTCTGTTTTGGTAGTGCAGGTAGTATGCATGTTCCCATACATCCAAACCAAGTATAGGAGATCCGCCACATCCCACTCCAGGCATCAAAGGATTATCTTGATTTGGAGTGCTGCATATCTCTACTTTGCCACCTTTGTGTACGCACAACCAAGCCCATCCAGAGCCAAATCTGGTCATGGCCGCTGCTGCAAATTTTTCCATGAAGGTTTCTTTCGATCCATATGCGTCAACAATGGCTTTTTCTAATGGGCCGGATAGTCTGCCTTTGTCATTTGGGTTTAGAATTTCCCAAAACATACTATGATTGAAATGTCCACCGCCGTTATTTCTAACCGCCATATTGTTCATATCCAGAGTTCTATTGATGTCCTCGATAGACTTATTTTCCAAATCGGTGCCGGCGATCACGCCATTCAGATTGTTGATGTATCCCTGATGATGTTTGCTATGATGAATCTCCATAGTTCGTGCATCAAAGTGCGGTTCAAGTGCAGAGTATTCATATCCTAAAGCTGGTAAGGTAAATGCCATAATTATATTTATTTATTATTTTTGTGTAAATTGATGTATCAAATTTTACAACACGATAAAAAGGCCATTGTTCAACTATCGATTAATTAAAATGCTTGAGAAAGATGACTTCTTTTTCGGTCAGAGGTCTGCTCCACCCCCTTTTGAGATCTTTTTTGGTCAGACCGGTCAGAAATGTTCGGTCGCATTTGATCACTTCTATGCCGAAATCTGTAAACAACCTGATGAGATCGCTATCATAGCCATGCAATAATTCCACGCCTATCTTGGTCTTGTCTTCTGGGTCTGCAAAGTGCATTCCGGTGATATTCAGACCATATGCATCATCTTTGCTTATGATTTGCAATCGTGTCACATCTTCTTCTTCCACTGGTCGGGACAGAATGACTTCAAAGATAGATTTGATCATTCTATTAGGTAGCGATAGTTTGGAGATCAACACCTGATCATTGGTAAATACCATCAAGCCACAAGTCCGATCATCCATAGGAAGTAATGGAAAGAGCGGAACCGGTGTTTTTTTTATCAGCAAACTGGTCGCCGATACCTGGTTTTCATCTTCTTTGGGTGTGAAAATGGGTATGTTTTTGGGCTTGTTCATCAGGAAGTAAAACTTCTCCTCTTCGATACAAATGATCTTTTCCTTATGCTTAACCTGATCCGATACCTGCACCTCATAAAAAGGATCCAGAACTACTGTATCGTTGACTGACACCCATCCTTTTTTGATGATATCTACCGCTTGCTTTCTGGTGCAAATACCACAGTGAGCCACAAATTTATTGAGTCTCATGATAGCAGTCGATTCATTCATATTTGATAGTTTGTTCAATCATTTAAAACGGGATATCCAGTTCGTCTCCCAAGCCAGATGGGTCATCGGGTGGGGTAGTGGCGTCCAGATTCATTTTGGAAGGACGGGTGATGATGCCTCCTGCACCAAAAGGATTGACATTGAACACATCATTGAGATCGTTGCTAAATCCACCTTCACCTGGGTCTTCAAATTTGACATATTGTGGTACAAACCTTAGTTTCACGTCTCCCAAACTACCATTTCTGTGCTTTGCGATGATGATTTCTGTCAGTCCACTAGGTGTCTCCACATCACCATCACCTACCCCATAGTAATCTGGTCTGTATATAAAGGTCACGATGTCTGCATCCTGCTCTATGGCACCGGATTCTCTCAAGTCAGAGAGCATGGGTCTTTTCTCACCGCCTCTGCTCTCTACCGCTCTGGACAATTGAGACAGTGCGATCACAGGCACGTGCAATTCTTTAGCGAGACCTTTTAGTGCTCTGGAAATGGCCGATATCTCCTGCTCTCTGTTTCCGGATTTACCATTGGGTGGGCCAG
Source organism: Saprospiraceae bacterium (assembly GCA_049289435.1). Classification (GTDB taxonomy): domain Bacteria; phylum Bacteroidota; class Bacteroidia; order Chitinophagales; family Saprospiraceae; genus OLB9. The sequence goes on from JBATLS010000028.1 coordinate 3,981, forward strand.
CCATCAATTGCAGATAGTCGATCACTATCATGCTGATGTCATGATTTTGCTTGAGGCGCCGACACTTGGCTCTGAGTTCAAATATATTGATGCCTGGTGTATCGTCGATAAATATAGGTATCTGTGACAGTTTATCTACTGCTGCATGGAGTTTGCGCCATTCGTATTCTTCCATTTGGCCATTGCGCAGCTTGTTGGAGTTGATCTCTGTTTCCATAGATATGAGACGTTGTACCAGTTGTACATTGGCCATTTCCAGCGAAAAGAATGCTATCGCTTTGCCAGATTCAGCGGCATTTTTGGCAAGAGACAGTGTAAATGCGGTCTTACCCATACCTGGTCTGGCTGCCATGATGATGAGGTCTGATGGTTGCCATCCGTTGGTCATTTTGTCCAATGCTACAAAACCCGTGGTCACCCCTGTCATATCGGAGCCTTTCTGACTGACTGCTTCTATCTGCTTTTGTGCTTTCACTACCAGGGCTGCGAGTGATTCGTAACCCGTGTTTAGATTTTGGTCAGTGATGTCATAAAGCCCTCTCTCTGCTTCATCCAACAGTTCTAATACATCTTTGGTATCTTCAAAAGAATCGTGGATGATCTGCGTACTCACCCTGATCAATTCCCGCTGTATATATTTCTGAGCAATGATGCGGGCGTGAAACTCTATATTGGCAGCTGACCCCACTTTATTGGTCAGATCCATCAAATAAGAGATGCCTCCTACTTGCTCAAGCATGGCGGCTTTTTTGAGTGATTCGTGTACGGTCAGGAGGTCAATCGGTTGTGATTTTCCAAACAATTCGGCCATCACAGTGAAGATGACCTGATTTTTATCGAGGTAAAAACTTTCCTTGCGCAGAATTTCGATGATGGACGGAAACCCATCTTTATCTATCATGATCGCTCCAAGCACGGACTCTTCGAGTGGTATGGCCTGTGGCTGGACACGACCATATAGTAACTCAGCATCCCCTCTGGTAGCAGTGAGTTTATTGCCAATAGATTTTAGGTTATTTGGAAAATCAGCCATTAAAGGTAAGTAAACGTATGATGAAAATTAATAATGACAAAGGTATGATAAGTTTCCGAAAATAAAATAGAAGCCAGCATACCAAACGTTGACAAAATGTGGACAACTCAAATTGCTTGTGGATAACTAAACATTTTTATCACCAAAATGATTTCCCAAATATGCTATAAAATAAAGATATGTTGTATTATGCTAAAACGTAAACATTCTCAAATATTATAATGTGTTGATGTACCAATGATTCGATCAGATATCCTTAATCATATGATATAATTTCAAAATATGTATCTAAAAAGATAGAAAAGTTTTTGGTCATGGAGATTTATAATGATAGCCAAAAATGAATCATTTTGAATTGTTGATATTTCTTTATATATTTTTTATTTCAATATGAATGATGCGAGTATATCGAATGCACTCGCTTGACCAGCCACCTTACAATGCATTGAACCACTGTCTGATCATATCCACAAATAAGGCTGATCTGGGAGATGTAGATTGAGTATTTTTACCTTTCAACGTGATTTCATTTCCTTTCAAACTGAATCTTCCATCAGCCTGATCCGTATTCCAATAGGCTGACCTGGTATCATCACTGCAAAATATATTCCTGCCAAATACAAAAGACGAGGATGCCACACCAGACATCTCAGCAATAGTCGTTGGTAGGTCAAAATGATTGCATGGGATATCAATGTCTCCATATGCCGACCTATCGATAGATGGATCAAACACCAATAATGGTATCCGAAACCTTTGATGATCTTCCATACCAGCGTATCCGGAGTGGGTGCTTCCATGATCAGCCGTGATGATAAATATTGTATTGGCATACCAATGCTTCTGCTGAGCCAAGGTAAAAAACAGTTTTAAACTCTCGTCACTGTACATGACCGACGATTTGTATCTGGATGGGATGTCATCGGCCTTGCTCCATTTATTGGGTATGGGTACTTCAAATGGGGAATGCGAACTCAAAAACAACATCGTCGAGAAAAAAGGCAACTTTTGACTGCTCATTATATCCAGACCTTTTTGTGCTGTGATGTGGTCGGGTACCCCCCATTCGGTGGAGCGTTGATCTACGTCGAAATCATCGTCACTGATGATAGTGTCAAATCCCAATATGGTGAGGTAATTATATAAATTTGAAAAATTCAGGTCACCACCATATATAAATGATGTTTGTCTGCCAGACGCTCTCATGACTCGTGGCAATGAAGGATATTTTTGTACCTTATCGATCATATTGGGCATATTGGCACTACCTAAGGAAGGTATGCCGCTCAGCACACTCATCAGTCCTTGGTCAGTACGATATCCGGTGCTGAAGGCATTGGTAAATCTGACGGAATGTGCACTCATGGAATCGAAAAAAGGGGTGACAGACTCTAGTCCTCCCAGATATCGGACCATGTCTGCAGACCAACCTTCCATCACCAATAGGACCATATTCTTATCTTTCCATTGACCGTAAAGAGAGTCCTGCGTGCAATCATTTGTATGGTACTCTCTCGAAAAGTCATTGATTTGATCAGTGGAAAACTCAGGGGTGAAAATTTCATTTTGCTTTGTCGAGTATATAAAATACCACACTTTGTTGGTGGCTGCAAAATTGTTTTTCATATCGGAACTATAAATAGCGTCGGACGGTACGATGGGTAATTTTTGCCATCCGCCTCTCAACCCCAAAAAACTCAATCCACCGACAAGCACCATAAATACCATCGATTGGATGTAATATGATCTGACGGGATGCCAATTGCGTTTCATGATCAAGGTAGTGAGGTGTGTGATCCCAAATATGGTGATGAATAATGCGCCCACACTGACCCAAAATGGAATAAAATCCCGGACTGAAGCCCACGCTTCTTTAGGATGCCCCAGATAGGTGACGGCCCTGCTATCAAGGGTACTTCCCCACTCTTTGTACATCAGCACAGAAGACCATTGAACAGCACAAACAAACAGCCACAAAAGTATGTTCCACCAATACAAGATGCTCTTTGTCCAAGATTTGCCAATGAATAGGTAAAAAATCCAGGGGATAAAATTGGCCAATATCACGCCACATATCATAGATACTTCTAGTCTGAATCCGTGGGCGATAGGTAGCCATGTTTCCGAGACATCATTATACCATATGAACAATAGCTTCCATAAGGTCATCCCCACCAAATATACGAGCATCAGACGTATGGGAAAATACAAAGCTGACCAGATATGAGGTTTTCTAATGCGCATGGTTAGCTGTCATTTGATCATTGACCATATTATTATTGAAGGTTTGGATGGACATTTTGAGATTCAACTCCATCTTTTTGACTATGAGCTGTATGTCATGCCTTCCCATTAGATTCTGTTTGAACATCTGATCCCTTTCGTAATCGTATAGTCCAATCACCTTTTTGCCTGTGTGGATCATTGCATAAGTACTATCGAGGTATTGGTAAATTCCACTGGTATAATGGATATGAAATTTTGGACAATTGTGGTCAAATACACTCTTTCCAAG
>JBATLS010000029.1:0-6708 GCA_049289435.1 Saprospiraceae bacterium
GATCATGATCGTTTTGTGGGTGCAAGTTTCTAACCGTTATCAGGTTAGATAAATCAGTCTGCTTCGAGCCCGCCTGTACGGACAGGCGGGCCTGATAAATGCAACTTGTGCCTTAACAACTATCCACTAAACACATACCCTTCCAGACTGCCGGGTCTTTCTAATAGTTCAATATCAAGTCTCCCTTTAATACCTACATAATCTCTGGCACTGCTAAGTAAATAATACTCAGCTTCACTCACAATCCCTACCAAATTACTCCAAAATTAGTTGAAATGATAAATAGATTCGTGTTACAAGCTCGTATCATACTACGGCATTACTTATACCAAAAACTATGTTAAACAGGCACAACTTACAAACTTGCAGCAGGGAATTTCATGTGTATATTTGTTATTTTTATTTTAATGGTCAGACCTGATCGCTTCGAAGCAGGCGAGTGGAATTGATAACATATCTCCACCTTTGGTGTTGTCGAATTTGCGTTTCGCATGTAAAAATAATCATCACGGATCGCGCCTGCCTATGGCATGACAGATAATGGCCTTGTAATCTCTGATTGCAAGCAAAACGACATATTGCATTCGAACTATGCAATGCCAATACGTGGCTGAAGCCAGGGGCAATTGAAAAATGCTTGTTTTTAATGGATCTAATTTGCGAGAAGGCTGGTATTCTGAAGGTATTAATACTACTATTTATGTAGATAGGGCTAAATGTAGCAAAAGTCATGGACTCACCATCCGATATCCCTCGCCATGGACATTTAGTATTTCGATATTAGGATCGGCACTGAGATAAGACCTGAGCTTACTCACATATACATTGAGACTGAGCCCTTTGAGGTGGTCTTCGTCTTGCCAGATGCGGTTGAGGGCATAGTCACGTGTCAATATACGTCCATTGCTCTCACAAAAAAGCAAGAGGAGATGGTTTTCGATCGCGGAAAGTTTTACTGATGCACCTTGATGGGTCAATGTCCTTAGATTGGAATCAAAATCATAGGTGCCTATCCTAAAAACAGCAGTTCGTTCTTGTATGTGCGCGGTACTGCGCTTCAGAACTACTTTGATACGTAGGTAAAGCTCTTCCAGACTGAAAGGTTTGACAATATAATCATCAGCACCTATGGTGAGCCCTTTGATGCGGTCTTCCTTTTGACTCTGACCGGTAAGAAAAATAATGGGCATATGCTCATCCATGCCTAAGATGTCTTCTGCCAGACTATATCCATCTTTAAAGGGCATTTTCACATCAAAAATACATAGATCGTACCGGGTGGATTTAAAACTTTGGAGTGCATCGTAGGCACTATGTTTTAGGGTGACTTCATACCCTTTTGCTTCCAGATATTCCTTAGTCATGGTGCTGAACTGCTGCTCATCATCTACAAATAATATATGGTACGTCTTGGCTTGAATTTTAATTGATTATTTTGTTTGATACAAAGATAGGCATTTCCTGTATATTCGATTCAGGTGGATGGATATCACACGAATATATTTACCAACAGAGCCCATCCAATCTTTAAAGACATTCCTTTCACCCCTCGACCTACTACAGTCAACATTAGCACATTGATACATTAGCACATTGATCATTCTCCATTTTTACACTTTTTAATACTTTTTACAGATTGCTTGATCTTTATGCAGCCCAATAAAACATAATTTTGTATTTTAACCTAAAGAGAAGGCATCAATCAACACATTTTCAGTTAATTCCTTTTCAGTTTAAACAACACATTTGATATGGTTTACTCTTTTCCTAATAATATGATATCTTTGATAGTAAATGAAGTTTTTCAGATATTTTCTATCATGATTTACAATAACCATATAATAGCTTATCCAGAGAATATAATATGAGTATGATTGACCGGACAAGATTGGAATCCCTCCTTGCAAGCGACCCTAAATTGGTCACAAAATTTTTGAGTATATTCAAAAATCAAACACCTGACCAGTTGAATACTCTCTCTGTTGCAGTGGCCGATGGCAACTGGGATCAAGCATCTATTACTGCGCATGCCATCAAGAGCCAATGCAAATATGTCGGGCTCGATGAGTTGGCTGATTTTGCGCAAAATATAGAACAGCTCACTGAAGAAAAACATCTTTTACATCTCATACCCGGGCTTGTCGCCGAATTGAAAATCAGACTTTTGACCATCATCGAACGAGATTAATGCCTATGCTTATACCCTTATTGAGTCATATTAGATATGTGTTCGTATGTTTTTTGGTCTTTTGTGTTTGCATCACATCAGGACAACAAGATCGGTTGCATTTTGAAAATGTAAGTTCAAAAAAAGGACTCCCACACTTTCATATCAATGATATCATCGAAGATCATTTGGGTTTTATTTGGATAGCCTCCAATTCCGGATTGTATCGATATGATGGATATACTGTAAAAGAATATAGGCACAGTGTCCACGATAGTACTTCGATTTCGAGTCCTGATATCCATGCCGTAGTGGAAGATAATCTGGGTAGAATCTGGGTTAGCAACATGTATGGAGTAAATCTATTAGACCGTCGTACCGGCACATTTACCCATTTTTTACCCCATCCAAGTGAGATAAGTTCGAAGGGTCTCAATATTATATTTGATCTGGTGGTGGATAGAAATAATCGATTGATGGCAATAGGAAATAAATCCTTGTTTTGTTTGGATGAAAATATTGGAGCTTTTAAAATAATATCAGGAACAGAAACTGATCAAAAAACATTTACATCAAAATCAATCATAAAAACAGATGATGGCTATATGTACGTGGCTGTCCAGGGAGGATTGATCAAAGTCAATGCAGGTGATGACAATTATACATTTTTACCTCTAAAAGACAAAATCACAGACAAAGAAATACAGAATATTACAGCAATTGCCCCAGCAAATGAAAATAAAATCTGGCTCTATACAAAGACAGGATTGGCAAGCTATGATCCTCGGTTAGGTACCGTGCAACCATATTTACTCCCTGAAGAATTTAGTGGACATACCATAGAAGTCATGCGACAAAGCCATGAAGGGGATTTGTACCTTGGGTTTAAAAATTTTGGTCTTGGAATATTAAGATCAAATGGGGATTTTGAACATTATGTGCACGATGATGAAAAATTTCACTCTATACATAACAACAAAATCAATTGCATATTAGAAGACCAGTTTGACCACATTTGGTTTGGTACCACGACCGGAATATCCAAGATCGCCAAAGATAAACGTGGGATAGTATTGATCCAGAATAAAAGTGGGTTGGATCAGGTGGCCAATAATGTGGGGAGAGTGCACAAAGATCGTCAAGGCAGGATATGGATGGATACCGAATCAGGATTGTATAGCAAAAATTTGAGTGATCAGGCTGGTTTGAAATCAGATTTTGGTTTGGGTCCACAAGAGATCGTCCGTACCGAAACATTTTACGAAGATAAATATGGGCATCTGTGGATTGCTGCCTTAGACAAAGGCATTTGGAAAAAATTAAAACACAAAACCTATTTCGAGAAGGTCTATATTGACCATGTGATCGATCAGGCCATCATTTACAAAATAATGAAAGATAGCCACGATGATGAGACTATTTGGGTAGGAACGGATCTTGGCCTCATGAAACTCAATAACATTTCCTTTAAACATAAAATCTACTCCCCCAAGACACAGTTGCCAGAAGTCAGCTCCAACAAGACGATATTATTTGCACAGTATGGAGACGAAATATGGATGTATTATACTTTTTACAATAGCATAGGCAAATTCAATAAAATATCATCCACCTTTGAGATAGTACGTCCTCCTGCATCACAACAGTATATGCTTGAAGGCATTTTCAGAGATATGATCGTATCAAAGGAAGGATTGCTATGGATAGCTACAAATTTTGGATTAGTGAGGTATGACATAGGCAATAATAAATTTGAAATTTTTACAAAGCGTCATGGGTTGATCGGCAATGATCTGAATGCGGTAGTCATAGACAAAAAAGGTCGCCTATGGGTTTGTGGCCAAAAATTTATATCTACCTACGATCCTACAAAAAATAGATTTATCAGTTATGATGTATCAGAAGAAGTAAAGAAATTTTGGGTGCGAGCGGGTCATTTGGCCTGGGATGGACAGTTGTGCTTCGGAAGTCTCAATGGTGCATTTTGTTTTTATCCCGATTCTATAAAGTGGAATACTACAAGTCCCAATATAGTACTCACGGATTTTAAAGTGCGGGGAGTGTCCATCTTGCTGGACGAAGCCTACGAATATGTCAAAAACATACAACTTTCGTATGATCAAAATGACATTGCCTTTGAGTTTTCGGGCATTCATTACGATGATCCATGGAAGTACAGCTGCTGGCTGGAAGGATATGATCAATCATGGCGAGACTTGGGCAACGATCATCATGTAGTTTACACCAATCTCAATCCTGGTCAATTTAAGTTTCGGCTCAAGTCATCTAATAGAGACGGCACCTGGCACGATAAAGAATTGAATATCAATGTGACAATAACGCCCCCATACACCCAAACCTGGTGGTTTAGATTGCTCATAACCATTATGGGTTTGACCATACTCTTTTTTATTGCCAAAAATCGCCGCAATCACATGGTCTTAAAATCTCAAAAAGAAATAGCTGAAAAATCGGAAGAGTACAAAACCCAATTTTTGGCCGACGTCAGCCATGAAATCCGAACACCAATGAATGCCATCATGGGCTTGAGTAAGCTCACTTTGGATACACCTCTGGATACTACACAAAGCAAGTACATCAATGCCATTCACGATTCTTCCAAAAATTTGCTCAACATCATTAATGACCTGTTGGACTATACCAAATTGGAGTCTGGGAAGTTTACCTTTTCGAATACCGCTTTTGATCTGGAGCACATCATGAGGCAGTTGGAAAATACATTTCATTATTCGGCCTTAAATAAAAAGTTAAATTTTGATATTTCATTTCCTGAAAATATGGACCATAGATTGACTGGTGACCCTGTGAGACTAAACCAGATACTGACCAATCTTTTGGGCAATTCGTTCAAATTTACCAATGAAGGAAAGGTCTGGCTCAAAGTGACTACCCTAGAGGATGTACCATCTTTTGTACGTCTGCATTTTGAGGTGGGTGATACAGGTATAGGCATTGCAGATGGCAAGATCGAAGATATTTTCGAAAATTATGGTCAGGCATCCAATGAAGTAAACCGGGGAATGGAGGGCACAGGACTGGGATTGAGTATTGCAAAGCAACTGGTAGAGCGACAGGGAGGTCTCCTAAATATAAAAAGTGTGCAGGGACAAGGGACGACTCTGTGGTTTGAACTGAAATTTGGTAAAGTAGAAACGCATCAAAGCAAAATCATACATTCCCCCAGATCTTTTGTTATTGATCGGTTGAGTGTATTGGTCGTGGAGGACACTTACTTTAATCAAATGCTGGTCATAGAAATACTAAAGAGAAATATCAAAAACCCTCACACAATCGTGGCTGAAAATGGAAAGGTGGCTTTAGAGAAATTAAAACAACATGACATTGATATCATACTAATGGATGTCAAAATGCCGATCTTGAACGGATATGAAACCAGCAAAATCATCCGCGCCATGGATGACTTAAAACTAAAGGAAATACCTATACTTGCAGTCACAGCCTCTGCTGTCCCCGAGCAACTGGCCAAATGCAAGGAGTCTGGAATGGATGATTATATCACCAAACCCATAGACGAAGATGAGCTGATAGAGAAGATATTTTTAATGACAAAGTACAAAGTGCGAAGTACGAAGTACGAATGATCCTCATTTGGCGGAACGAAATACGAAATACGAAATATCAATCTTAGAACCATTTCTGCCCTCCATCCCCTTTTAATACTTTTTAATACTTTTTTCAGATTGCTTACATGTTTCTGGGATTCATAGTGCTGACCTTTGTAGTATCATATTTAACAATAATTATCTACAAAAAAAAATCATCATTATGAACCATCTGATCTCCACCTTAAAGTGCATCTTAATAATTATACTTTTTCAGGTATCGATGACTGCTCAATCATTTATCACCACCTGGAACACGAGTAATCCTGGCACATCCAATAATACTTCTATCACCATACCTACTGGAACAGGTGCATTCAATTACGATGTAGATTGGAATAATGACGGTGTTTTTGATCAATTGGGATTAGCGGCAGGCGTCACTCACAATTTTGGAGTGGCGGGCATTTATACCATTCGGATCAGAGGCAACTTTCCTTCTATCTATTTCAATAATGGGGGTGACAAGCTCAAAATAATTGATATCAAAGCATGGGGAACTATCTCCTGGTCGAGCATGAAGGGAGCATTTCATGGATGTACAAATCTCACGTGCACAGCTACCGATGCCCCAGTATTAACCAATGTGTCCGATATGTCCAGTATATTTCGGGCGTCCGGGATCACGGGCAATTTTTCGGTATGGAACGTATCTTCGGTCACAGATATGTCTTTTGCATTTTCATATGCCACATCCTTCAATAGCAATATAAATGCATGGAATATGGGCAATGTGACTACAATGAGAGGGATGTTTTGGGGAGCATCCAAATTCAATCAGCCACTCAATAGCTGGAATGTAGTAAAAGTCACTGATATGTCTTTCATGTTTTCATTTGCAGAATCCTTCAATCAACCTTTAAATGCCTGGAATGTATTCAAAGCTGGAAATATGGC
>JBATLS010000030.1:0-4181 GCA_049289435.1 Saprospiraceae bacterium
CATCGTAAAAGACAAACACCTCGTGGACACACTCCTAAAACTGGGAGTAGATATTCAGGTGGTATTTGCCCCAGAGCACGGTTTCAGAGGCAAAGCAGATGCCGGTGAAGTCATCATGGATGCCAAGGATCCCGATACAGGACTGCCTATCATGTCTCTTTATGGCAAAAAGAAAAAACCATCAGCCGAAGATCTCAATGGTATTGACATCATTATATTTGACATACAAGATGTGGGCGTCCGATTTTATACTTTCATAAGTACGCTGCACTATATCATGGAATCGTGTGCTGAAAACAAATTACCACTATTGCTTCTGGATAGACCCAATCCAAATGCCCACTATATAGACGGACCGATACTAGATCCTGCGCACAAGTCATTCGTAGGTATGCATCCTGTACCCATCGTATATGGGATGACCATAGGTGAGTATGCTCAGATGATCAATGGAGAAGGCTGGCTCTCCGGGCATGCAAAATGCGATCTGACGGTTATCCCTTGCAATAATTACACACATGATACGTACTATGAGTTGCCCAAAAGACCTAGCCCCAATCTTCCAAACATCAGATCCATATTGTTGTACCCATCCACATGCTTTTTTGAGGGAACAACACTAAGTTTGGGCAGAGGGACAGAAAAACAATTTCAAGTGATCGGTCATCCTACACTGAAAGATGCTTTTTCGTTTACACCTATGCCAAATGAAGGCTCAAAAAATCCCCCGCTCAATGGACAAAAATGCCATGGAGTGGACCTTAGTCAGCTGACAATTGGAAGTCTTTTTGACGCCAAAACCATTGATCTGAGTTATGTGATAGATTTTCATAAAAAGATGAATGATGTAAATGAAAAATATTTTTTGGACAACAACTTCTTTGATAAGCTGGCTGGAGGAGATCACATGCGAAAGCAAATCATAGCAGGCAAGTCAGAAAAAGAAATTAAGTCCACTTGGAAAGAAGGATTATTGGCTTTCGGAAAAACTCGGGATAAGTATTTGATTTATAAGTAATAAATGCATTACGCTAATAAATTATATCATCATAAACTAATGCCATCGAATGGGTGTTGTGGGAAATATGAAATGGATAACTCTTGTATTGGCAATCTTAATGTCCACAGAGATGAAATCACAAAATGACACGTTGATTTATTTTGGAGACCCTATGTGCTCCTGGTGTTACGGTTTCGCACCTGAACTGGAAAAAATAAAATCTGCATTTCCTGATACTCCTCTGGAGATGGTCATGGGTGGGCTCAGAGCAGGAGGTACAGAAAAGATGCTCGAGTTGAGAGACTTTCTAAAAGATCATTGGAAAGAAGTACAAAAAGCATCTGGCCAACCTATCAACTATGCCATTTTGCAGCAATCCGAAGTGCTCTATGACACTGAGCCAGCCTGTCGGGCAGTCATCATAGCGGGCAAAATGAAGCCTGATGTCAAATATGCATTTTTCAAAGCTGCACAAGAATCCTTTTATTATCACAATAATTTGCCCAATGATATAGATACCTATGTCAATATCGCAGCAAAATTGGGCATAGACCCAGTACTCTTTGTTAAAAAATTTGAAAGTATTCAGTCAAAATCAGATGCGTATTCAGATTTTGATCTGGCCCAAAAGATGGGGGTCACTGGATTTCCTACCTTAGTAGCTAAGATAGATGGACAATTATATTTGGTCACCAATGGATACCAAAAAGCCGAAAGAATAATCAAACTTTTAGAAAACCGAGGATTGAAGTAGGGTTATTTGATTTTATACTTAAAATAAATTTGATTGCGAAAAATTTGTATTTTAATTGTTTCATTTTCAAAGAATTAGAATCAATATTTTCGCAATTTAATTTCATTTGACTATAGGTTTCAGCCCAAGTACCTCTTCGGCCCATTTATACGTTTCTTTCCTTACTCCATCCATATCTTTTGACATCACATATGACGATATGACATGGGTACCTGCTTCAGGAAAAGCAACCTTTCTCTTCTGATCAATGGGAGTGCCGATTTGATCAAAAAAATCCAGCATCCTGGGTACGGATACTACATTGTCCTGATGATCCTCGTCTTTATAATAATATCCCATGAATAAGGGAATATTTATTTTTGCGAAAGTTTCTTCGGTCATGAATTCATTGATCAGTGACTTCAAAGCAAAAAGGGCATTGGTGTGATATACAGAATTCCAATAACTCTGACCTAATGAATCATATACCACTCTGTTGTGCTCACCACCCATCACTAAATAAGACAACTCTTTTCCCCAAGGATAAAGCAACAGATCTGACTTAGCGTCATAAATGTCAATATTGGGTGAATACATAATCAAACTGTGGATGTCTAGCCCTTCAGCCGCTAGAATGGCCGACAATGTACCTCCTGTAGAACAAGACATTACAATGACTTTATCGCCCAGTTTTTTTCCCATATTGACAGCATCTTCTGCGGATTTGAGATAGTTTTGAGGTGTCAGCATTTCAAACGAATTGGAATCTAATCTCCCGTGATCTTCCAGCCTGCTTAGATACAAATTCATACCATACCGAGCCGCAAATTCCTGATGCATGGGATCTCCTTCCTCTTGACTCGCCGAAAAACCGTGCAAATACACCAGGGAATATTCGGTTTTTTGTTTGGTGGAGTCATTGGCCCAGATGATGCGTGCCTGATTATCTGGTTTTAAGTCACTTATGGTGGCTTCTTGTTTTTGGATGTAATTATCCAGTGCTGCCAAAGAAACTTCTATAGGGGTTTTCAATAGCTTTGGATGATCAAATGTCACTTTCGGCCCCAAAAAACCAGCTATAACCAATGCAGAAGCAAGTATTAATATGTACTTCATGTATTATATTTTAAGGTAACTATTTAGGTATATGCTTTCAAATCACAAAAATCAATTAATTTTTCGTCAGATAAAGCTACTTTTTGAGTAAATAGCAGCGCTATTGACGAAGAAAGAGCTGAAATATCACGGAAAATTAGCATTTTTTGATTGAAATTGATCATAACTAAATAGTTACATATTAAGATTGTTTTAGGGGGACTTGACATTGACTAGTATTTTGGTTATATCAATTTTTGATGTATCTCCCATACTTGGGGAATCAACGCAGTATTGCCATCGTTGTTGATAATAAAATCTGCCACTCTTACTTTTTCGCTTTCTGGCCATTGGCTGGATGCTTTTTTTCTAACAGCCTCATAGGATGATTTATCCCGGGTCATGACTCTTTTAATTCTGATGTCTTCGGGACAAGTCACCACTATCAAAGCATCAAAAGCTTTAAAGCTCCCGTTTTCGACCAAAAGTGCGGCTTCTTTAAGGACATAGGGCACTTGTGAAGTCGCTTTAATTTGTTCTGTCCATCTCTCAGTATCGGCCTGCACAGCTGGGTGTACTATTTCATTGATCTTCTGCAACAATTTCTTGTCAGTAAATATTTTTGAAGCAATATACTTTCTGTTTGGAAGTCCATTTTTGTGGAAAGCCCCTTCCCCTATTAGATCTTTAATCTGTTTTTTGACCAAAGCGTTTCTGGATATTATACGTTTTGCCTCAATATCTGCATAATATACTGGGATATCCAGGCTTTCAAATATCTTGCAAACGGTCGTTTTGCCTGAACCTATCCCTCCCGTAATTCCTATTTTTTTCATTTCACATATTTTGCACTATTTTATATATATTGTAGTTTTGATAAATTTTCACTTTGGTGGGTACATCATACTACTCAGCCAACTCCCTATCAGCCCACTAAATCCACCTACTACCCCTCCGATCAGCCCTGTAAGAATAAATACTGCTGATGACGAAATATTCCCTATCAATTCACCCAATATACCTGACATGGGCACGTCAAAGTGCTGATCAGCAAAGTAGGCTTTTATCACCCATAATAAAAATATTATCAACAATGAACCTGCGAATCCTGAAAATATTGGTACTCTCATCATAAAACAAATCGCAGCACAGACAATGGAAATGATCCACCATGGAAACCACAATTGCAAGATCCACGATAAGATAAAAATGATTGGAATGAAAAAAAGTGACTTCAAAATATGCAATTTTATTGATGAACAACTATTGGTTTATAACATGGTAAATAAAGGAACAAAATATTGTTCTCACTGAGATGATTTCGGGTGCATGGAGATGGCTTGTGTGCTGACC
>JBATLS010000031.1:0-2404 GCA_049289435.1 Saprospiraceae bacterium
TTTGGGATTTGGAGGGATTGATAATGCAGGTTGTAGCTGCATTTATCAGGCCCGCCTGTACGGGCAGGCCCGCCTGTACGGGCAGGCCCGTAGCAGACTGAAACTGTGGCGATCTAGTGGCATCATAGGTCATCTCCAGTTTGCTACCTGAAACCTGTTAGATTTTGTAATCCTATCAGGTTTGTGGAATGAGTATTGGGTATATCCCAAAATTTCATTTCTATACAATTTTTTTAGATAACCTCTGCTGGCGCAAGTTTGCAACTTCAGACCTCCAAGTTCTGCGTGAGTTGATGTGCGTGTGTTTTGTAAATCAGTCTGATATTGGTACCAGGATAAATGGCCTTCATGTCTGTGAGGACTTGGCATAATTTTGTAGCAGCTTTATTGTGTCTTGGCGATGATAATGTATGTAGTGTTACTGTAAACGTTTTGGCTTGATTATCCACAGCTAGGTCGGCATCTGTGGTGAATATTTCTTGAATTAATTTCCTGCCGTCATTTTGAGTGTTTTTATACACGGGTGCGATTATATTCTTTATTGCACACTCCGATCTATAGCACAACATGACGATGATGTTTTTGAGCTTCCTGCTTTCTGTTTTAAGTTTGTTGTGTCTGATTTGTTCAGGCATTTGGTCAAGTGTTATTTTATATGGTGTTGACTTTCTTTTTACAATCATATCTAAGAGTTCTTTTTTATATTGTTTTTCAATGGTGATTTTGGTTTCTATTTTGTCTTTTAGGATTTGGTTATCTATCTTTTCGATGGTTAAGTTTTCGGTAAGTTGGTACAGGCTGGCTTGTTCTCTCCTTAATTTTGTCCTGATACTTTTTATCTGGTTGTCCAGATGTCTGTATTGTGGGTTCACTACTTTATGTGTGCCTGCTACTTGTTGGATGCCATACTGTACCATGTAATCGATGTCAAAATTTTCGATGGCATATTTAAAATAGTTTTCTTGCGTCCAACGGCTGAGCATATTTTTAGCAATCGTGGCGATATCTATACTTGGATGTGTGGTTATTATTGATGTTTGGTGACCGTTGGCATTGAGCTTCCGTACTTCTCTAAACCAAATGTCCTGAACAAGGCTTCCTTGTTCGCATATTTGCATACTAGACTTGTTGTTGGATATAAGTATTTCATAGAGCTCGAACCTATACTCATCCCAATTGTCTTTGACCCCTTTACGATAGGTTATGATGGCTACTCGGTGATCATCCCATAGTTTTTTGAACCATGCAGGCTCGTATGCCTCCCGATCAAAGACCAAGGTAAACCACACTTTTTTGGTCTCTTTAAGTTCTTTTAGTTCTTCCTCTGTTGTCTTTGATATTTTGTATGCGATGAACTGTTCAATACTTTGCTTGAGACCCTCGGTTAGCTCTCCTATGATACACAACAAGGGTAAGCCTGTTTGCGTATTAACCCAAAACTCTGCCGTAGCCAGCAAACATAGTTTTTGTCGGCTGACATACTTTTTAGGTAAATTGGCCTTGTCTCCTGTATATATGCGCACGTGACCATCGATGTAGTATAAGTTTTTTTCATCCATTTGGGTCTCCCAATCATCATAAAGGGCATCTTGTAGCAGATCACATCTGCACTGTTTTACCAATTGGGTCACTTTCCCCCTAAAACATTCAACCTCGGGCACTCGATCTAATCCCAAGAGCTTGCCTAACTCCCCAGGTGAATATTGCTTGAGCCCTTCGGCTGACTTTATTCGATTTAAGGCCATAAAACACATCAATAATACAATGTGTGTCAGCCCATAGAAACGGGATGTTATGGCAATTCAATTTAGTGAAGAAACCGCCAGCTAATCTGGCGGCTATTCTACATGATTTTGCAGTGGTTTTGGGCCGTAATAAGAAATTCTATATAGATTTTTTAGTCGTAGTTAATAGTTTTGAATATCATATACTCCTTATTTCATTTTGCCACTCTGTTTTAAGATCTTACGGACTTTTTCTTCTTCAAGTTTTGTGATATTAGAGATGAGAGATATGCTTATTCCATTATCATATGCGTTACAGACTATTTCAATTTTTTCTTCGAGTTTTCCTTCGAGCTTTCCTTCGAGCTTTCCTTCAATTTTTCCTTCAATTTTTCCTTCAAGCTTTCCTTCAAGCTTTCCTTCAAGCTTTCCTTTTTGTATCCCTTTTTGTATCAATTGGTCATAAGTACTCATAATATTATCTTTAAATTCTGGTGATATTTTTTGCGTTATACTGACAATTTTTTTCTCATCAATTTCTGTGACTTGCAATGTATAAACAATTATGGTTTGTATAAAGTTCCTACTTAAATGTGGATTTATACTATTGAATATTCGTTCTAAATGTGATTCAAGAGCAATGGGATCATACCTATATTTTTGAATAGCGATGGCTGAGT
>JBATLS010000032.1:0-1580 GCA_049289435.1 Saprospiraceae bacterium
ATGATACACGCTCCACCTATAAAAGTAGCAAGAATAAATGAATACAATGTGGTCTTTGGATCTGATACAAAACCCCTGTCCGTCATGATCGGGTCATGAAACGGGTAACTCATCACCTGAATGAGTGCAACAAAAAAAAGATTCAGTCCCTGATTCATGCTCCACTCTCCACTTGTAATTATTTTGGTGGCTACCCCGTCAGATGATGGCAAAATGAAGATTAATATGATGCCTAAAAGTACTACAAAAAGTGCCATCTGAATCAAATCAGTAAATATCGATGTGCGCATACCACCTTTGAGCGTATATAGCAATGTGAGCAAAGTAAATACAATCAATGCACTGTAATACCCAAAACTACCGACTTGACCAAAAAAGCTGCCTACCACCATCGAGTTGGACCATACTTCATTGAGCAGTCTGAAAGTGATCAAAACGGTGAAGATTACCACTGCCCATTTTCCATATTTAGTATTTAGAAACTGATGAATACTCTCATATCCACCTATCGTTCTCATGCGATATATCACTATACCTGCCACCATAAATGAAAAATAATACCCTGCATATGCCACACCACCCACGATACCAAACTCATATCCCAAATCCGAAGCATTGATGATTGACTTGGCAAATAGCCAGCAAATGACCAAACTACTTGTCAGCATCAGCACATCGGGTTGTTTTCCATCTGTACTGCCTTTGAAAAAATCGCCTATTTTGTCTGACCATGGAGATATCCTGTACATTACTATACTAATCAGTATTAAAAGGATCCATTGCCAGGTTAGAACGTTCATTTGTTAGGTTTTAGGGATTAGGGTTTAGGGAATAGGTAGAAGGTTAAAGGTTTATGGTTGATAAGGTTGATGGTTTATTTGTTTATTTGTTTATTTGTTTATAGGTTGATAGGATTAGTTTTGAGCATTTATCATTTAAATTTTACCATCAACATTAAAAAAATCGTATTTCGTATTTCATCAATTGTACTTCGTCATTCGTATTTCGTATTTCGTCATTCGTAATTCGTCATTCCTCATTTATCCCACCACACCGGCGTATTCACGCTATTGTTATTGGTATTTGATGATGCTATTTTAAAATTGTTACTATTTAGTGCCTCTTCAGAGATAGGATAAGGCATTCTTATAGGAATCTTGCCTTGGTTCAAACTTGCTGTGACGGGCTTCAATACCGGGAAACCGGTGCGTCGGTATTCTATCCAACCTTCATATCCATTGATGATATTTCCAAGCCACTTTTGGGTGATGATTTGCTGAATCGGATTGGCCCCATCTTTTTTGTACGACACATGATTTCTTGTGAGATAATCGGCTGGTAAGGGTACTGACCAATATTCAAATGCCTGAGTTATTCCTGTTTCATAATATTCTTTAGCATTTCCAATTATATACCCTTTCTCAGTTGCTTCTGCTAATAAAAAACTCATTTCAAATGCGGTCATGAATCCCGCATTTAACTTTCCGGCATCTTCCCTAAAGACTCTTCCACTCAATGAATATTGACTCGCGGTGATAGAAAGTTTGGAAGCGTCCGGCCCATTGTTAAGTCCCTGATAT
>JBATLS010000033.1:0-1765 GCA_049289435.1 Saprospiraceae bacterium
CTATGGGTACAGGAGGCGTAGTGCCAGAACTATCCATTAATTATAGTTCTTTAGGTGGTCAATCAACTCTGGGATTAGGATGGGGATTGTCAGGATTATCTGCTATATCAAGATCCGGCAATAGTAATTTCTACGATAGCAACGTCACACCAATTGAATACACTGGCGATGATAGATTTGGACTGGATGGCAACCGGATGTTTGTATTAGCTGGAACATATGGGACGGCAGGGAGTACATATGGATTCGAATCTGAAAATTTTGGCAGAGTGACGGCCTATGGAGGTACTGCTGGAGACCCCTCCTATTTTATCATGGAGACTAAGGATGGTATCAAATATGAATATGGAAAAGACTATAATTCAAGATATGAAACTGGATCAGGAAAAGCAATGATATGGTACATCAGTAAAATGATATACCCTGATGGAAATTATATTTTATATAAATACAAAAACCTTCATAATTTATCAGGAGGAGGAGTACTGTTTGAACAAGTGGTAGATGAAATCAATTTTACGGGAAATGATATAGCTGGAATTGTACCATATTCTACTGTAAAATTTTATTATCAGGAGCGAACAGATGATATCATTGGATATCAAAAGGGCACGTCTATCAATAAGAGTCTGGTGATTGGATCGATCCAGATATCGACAGACGGGATGACTGTCAAAAGCTATGACTTTACCTATGGCTACAGAAAGAGCAACACATTTTTACATCAAATCAAAGAAAAAGGAGCAGATGGCGCATCAATCAATGTAACCCACTTTCAGTATGGTGATGAGCCCTCTGGAAATAATACTTTACTCTATAATCAATCCATGTCTATGGATGATGATTATTTTCCTTGCAACTTGAATGGAGATGGAAATACAGATTTATTGTTTGCTAGAAGAAGTAGCACTCATCCTGGCGAACACTTGTATTTTGCGGGAACAAGTAATGTTAATTTTTCAGTCAATTTAACTACATCAGGGAGGGTGGTTGCTGTTGCAGATTTCAATGGTGATAATCTTGATGATGTATTAGAATTGTATTTTGTATCCGAAGTATTTGGAAATAGCTATGCGTCTTACAGATTAAAAGTGCATTTCAATTCAGATCCCAACGGAGCATTGGATTATAATGAAAACTTTGTGCTCAATCCATCCAGTAGTAATCCTTACGAGAGGGAGCATGTCAATAATGATCATATCGGCCCCATGCATACCGGAGATTTTAATGGTGATGGTTTGGCAGATATATTTTATGTCAATGGCGAAAGGTTGCTCATAGCATATGGGCAAAGGAGCTCCAGCCAACCGCTTTCATCATGGCAATTTGTCACACTCAATCTCACCAATCCCAATACTCTAAACTACTTATGGGGGTTTGATATCGAAAAGCTGGCCATAATAGATTTTAATGGTGATGGCAAATCTGATATCTTAGTTATCAATGGGGCACAAAGTGCAGTATTTGAGTTTGAAACGAATACAAAATTAAAAGAAATATTTTTTAACAATAGTGGCGGATTTACTATAAAAAATAGACTGTTTGATCAAGAGTTTCTGACATATTTTGGAGATTTCAATGGCGATGGCTATACAGACGTATTGGTCAAAACCGGAGATCAGAATAGTGATCCCTGGTATATCAATTATAGTACTGGGGTTGGTTTTAACAGAACAATTTTTGATTTTATAAGAAATCCGTCCATCGAACAACAAGATTTTGACGTATATCATGGCGATATAGTGAGTGTTGGGGACTACAATGG
>JBATLS010000034.1:0-12033 GCA_049289435.1 Saprospiraceae bacterium
CTACGACCATCGGATGGTCAGTGGCGTCAGGCCATATTTTTTTCAGACTGATGACGTGCTTCCAGCCATCTCCAAAATCGTATATGTACGTGATCTTTTGCCCTTTTGCACTGAAATAATCGGCTAGCTTGGCTTTGGACGAATCATAAGTGAGTTCAAGTCCCTTTTTTAGGTCGCTAATGGGTGAAAACTTCGACTCAGAATATGGTGACTTTAGCTCTATACTGGGATATGAGTTGTACCCTTTGGGCGAAAACTGATACATGTGGTAATTTTCCCATCCCATGCATGTCTGTATGATGTAATGAAAGTCATGAAAGGTGATATTTTCATTGACAGTGACTTCACGCCAAATTTTGGGATCTGTCATCCCAGCTAATTGAATTTTGAATTGAAATGCCATAAGTAATTGATTTTAAATTGTTGGAAAATAAGTGTATTACATAAAGACTCCATGTCTTTAAATTAGAAATAGGATAGAATTAATCTGCCAATATATTTGATTCTTGCCATAATCTGGTTTAAGTCTAAGATAATAATCTGATGATGTTCATCACCTAATTACCCTCAATAGCCGAATGTGCTACCCCATATCAAACCCATCCACTTCAACTCCCTATGCAACTACGGCAGTAAACCAATCGCAATATTCATCCTTCAGGATTTTACTATTATTCGTTTTCCGCTTTACTCCCGATAGCTATCGGGATTACGATTGATGATTGATGATTTTCTTATCATTGGCTTTCCGCTTTCAGCTTTCCGTTAACTCGGTTAAATCTTTCAAATTAGCTCAACTCGCAGACTCCCCAAAATTTAAAAGATTGGACTCTTCTCTGCTTTCCATTCTCCCTTCTCCATCACCTTTCACCTTTCACCTTTCACCTTTCACCTTTCAACTTTCATTCATCTCCACCCATCCCATGCCCATGCTGCACTCCTCGCCAGCTCCCGCATAATAGAGCGTCCTGTGTATTTGCGCAGGTGCGGTCAGCTCAAACGCAAATTTATAACCTCTCATATTTACAAAATGACCATTTTTCAAGACATTGACCATTTGTGTTTTGACCGGATCAAATACTTGCATACCGATGGTGTATTCTTGATTTGGCACACCTTTATACATCAGAGATGATCGGTGCTTGTTGACCAGATTCTGGACAAAAAGATAATCATAGTCTTCGTGTTCTGGTCCTTTGTATTGTGGATGTTCATGGCCTGCTTCGCCCACTGATATTCTGGCGCCCGTGATGATTTTGTATCTTGCGGTGCCATCACTAAAATTAGGTTCAGGCAGTATTTCTATTTGATTGGTTACCACCAGAATGGATACTCCACCCTGAAAGTAAAAAGTATGTCGCTGATCCTGAAACAGTCCAGACACAAAAGTAGATAGCTGCTCGGGTAGTACAAAAGATACCTTTAGTTCGGAATGCGTAGTACTCAGCCACATACCTTCGTTTTGCTTGCGGCTATATGGAAATCCTGCCCACTGCCCAAAACCAAAGAGTTTGAATGATTTGCCTTCATAAGGATAGCCTATATCATGGAGGCGAGTGGCCAACTCTGCATCAGCGGTGGATAATGTCTTGTAGATCCATTCCTGTATGGCATATTGGTAGTCATAAGGTAAATATATGCCTGATTGATGTTGGAAAGTGATTTTTAGTCTCATAAATAGTACTTTTTTCTAAATGGAACTTCCAATAAATACATAAAAATTACTTCAAAATATGTCACTCCTAGGATCACTATTGCCAATCCATATCAATCGCTATGGAGCATGGCTGATTGGTATTTTCATACCATGGGCTGGCGTCTCAATTTAGATGATAAACCTGCTGATCACAAGATGGATTTTTAGTTATAGTAAAATCACCCTTGAGCCAGACTTTATTCACAATTTCCTTCAAAACTGAATACACAAGTCGCATTTTCTTTGAGCCTAATTGCTGTAGCAACAATATTACACAATATGTTTGGTATCTAATATATGTCAGAAGTGTTTTTTTGTGGAAGTGTGCATCATTTTTTTATAAACACGGGTAAAGTCCATTTAACTCAGATGACATGCAAGCACCATCTTTACAAATAGAAGGAGTAGCATGTAGTATTATCAATGGGTAAAGTCAGATTATGCCATACAGGTACTTACAATGTCGAATCAGAGATGTAAAAAAAATTATGGACAATTAAGTCCCCAAATTGCAATTTTTACGCAAAGCCATAGAACCACGGAGCATCAATCCGCTACATAGGATAATGAGTACATATTCAACTATTTGTAATACAAAGCATATTGAAATCATAAGGGTATACTTAATTTCTTTTGACTATAATTATTTATATTGTTTAGACGGTGTGGACTCAATCTTAGATTTTGAACAAAAAGTTTGTTAATTTTTTTTTGTCGGATTGTTGTCTATATAAAATATTTGGTTACTTTTGCGACGAAATTGTTATCAATTTTACTATACCCTAAATTTCAATTATTTTTTTTGATCGACTAATGTGAGTAAGTGAATAATACTCATCGTAGTCGTATTTTTCTATGTTATAAATATTCATATAGAAGTATTTTAAACATACTCTAAATCATAAAGTAGTATTTTAAGTGCCAGTAATTAGTATAAGTTTTAAATCTTGCTTTCTTACCATACTGATCTGTATATCAGCACACTTGACCTATGCTCAAGTAAAGATCGGTGACAACCCTACGGTCATTGATCCTAATGCTGTATTGGAGATCGAAAGCACCAATCAAGGTGTTTTGATGCCAAGACTATCACTACTCGCCACTACAAATCCTTCGCCACTGAGTGCACATATAGCCGGCATGACGGTATATAATACTGCCACTGTTGCAGATATATCCCCTGGTTTTTATTATAATGATGGTACTAAATGGGTGAAATTTGCACAAAATTTTGTAACCGTAAATGGTATATCCCTCAGTCCCAACAATGAATTGAAACTGGGAGGGTCTCTAAACCAACCCACCGTTATCAATACTGACAATACCAATACGCTTGCTCTAACTGGACTTGGTGTTGGAAATACAAATACCGATGACATTGTGACCATTGATCCCACTACTGGGGTGCTCAAAAAATCTCCCATCTCGTCTCTGATCAGGGAAGAGCAGATGGTTATATTTTCGATAGATGGTCAGACTCAGTTTCCGACCCCTTTCCCCATCACCGACATAGACAAAATAAATGTATATAGAAACGGTGCCCGCATAGGGGCCACTGTAGTAAATGCCAATACCATAGCACTAGAAGCAGGGGTCATATGTGTAGCCGGCGATGAGATCAGAATTGTCCAAATCAATTAACATATTAAATAATTAAAATTTTTAAAAATTCATCAAAAATTCAAATCAAATGAAAAAGTATCTTTTATTAGTGGGTGTGCTGATGTTCATAGGGTTCAGTGCCAATGCCCAGCTCGATTCTACCAAAGTGATAGACAACAAGGGTACAATCAAATATGTGCTTAAAGCGACAAATTCCAAAATTCTGACGCAAAAGGATAGCATAGTATTGTATGTGACACCTAAACAGTTGGGAGATAGTCTCAACAATTATGTGAAATATACTGATACGACATCTATGCTGGCAAGCTATCTCAACAGTGTCTCTAACGGACTGACCAAAACAGGTCAAGATGTAAAACTAGGGGGCACCCTTACTGATGCCAGCACTACAATCACTACGTCAGCATCAAATCTTCTGAAGATTGCAGGCTTACAGTCGGGTTCTGCCACGTCAGATAGTGTGATGATGGTAGCCGTAGATGGCACCTTAAAAAGGATCTCCGCTTCCGCTTTGTTTAATGCGCTCACATTTGAAAATGGTCTGACAAAGAGTGGCAATACCGTCAAATTGGGTGGTACACTTACTGAAGCCACGACCATAACCACTGACGCTACCAATGTCCTGAAAATAGCTGGCTTACAAAGTGGTAGTGCCGCAGATAGCCTCGTAGTAGCTGGTAGTGATGGTACACTCAAAAAAATAACTCAGGAAAGTTTACTAAAAAGTGGTGAACAATTTTTTACCGCTACAGCTAGCCAAACTACCTATACCATCACCAACACACCACTGCCACTGCCTGTATATAGTAAAGTTTGGGTATATAGAAATGGGGCAAAATTATTGTCAAATGATGATTATACAGTAGCTGGCAGCGTAGTGACATTAGTGCCTGATGCAGAATGGGCAGTCATAGCAGGCGATATCATCGAAGTTCAATGGATTAAATAATTAAGCTTCTATATAAATAATTAACTGATACTGATTTGATGAATCTCACTTCAAAAATACTTTCAACTTTGATTTGTGTCTGGCTATGCACATCG
The DNA here is from genome assembly GCA_049289435.1 of Saprospiraceae bacterium. GTDB lineage: Bacteria > Bacteroidota > Bacteroidia > Chitinophagales > Saprospiraceae > OLB9. Next base: position 4,364 of record JBATLS010000034.1, read on the forward strand.
TATGGCCAGGCGCAGGTCAAAGTCATAGATCATAAAGGAAGTTTCAGGGTAATTGATTCTAGCAAGTGGACGCTGTCTGGTACCGATATTTTTAACAAAAACACAGGAAATGTCGGAATTGGTATCTCTATTCCTCTGGCCAAATTGCACACCAGTGGTACCCTGAGATTTCAGGGTTTGGGGACCAATACTATCGACAATAATATTCTCACCACTGATGCAAGCGGCAATGTCACTACTAGGATACTATCCAATCTATTGAGCGGCAATGCCATCACCTCATTGAACGGACTGACCGCTTCAGTCCAAACTTTTGCTGTCGGATCCACAGGTACTGATTTTAATATAGCTTCTGCTGGGAGTGTCCATACTTTCCATATCCCCACCGCATCAGCGTCTAGTAGAGGATTGCTCAGCGCAGGTGACTGGACGACATTCAACAATAAGGAAAATGCGATCACTTCAGGTACCACCGCTCAATACTGGCGAGGAGACAAAACTTTCCAAACACTAAATACCACCGTCGTGCCCGAAGGCACCAACCTGTATTTTACAGACACAAGGGCGAGGGCTGCCATTTCTCTTACTACCTTAGGGTCAAGTGGTGCGGCAACATACAATAATGCTACCGGTGTATTCAACATTCCAAATTACAACACTATAGATAGTACCACGGCGTCCAATGGACTCACTCTCACGCTTAAAGATGTAAAACTAGGCGGAAGCCTCACTCAAAGTACGACCGTATCCAACAATGGCCAAAACTTGACATTTGCTACCGGAGGTAGTGCTTTCAATATCACTGGATTGGCCAATGGCACAACTACTGACAGCATTCTCACCGTCAATAATGGATTAGTAAGAAAAATTGCCAATACTTATAATCCGGCAGTCATCGAAATCTACGACGCTGTGGGCACTCAAAATCTCACTACCACATTTTCAGACTTGACCTTCGGTACTACCAATATTGCTGATGCAGGATATACCGTAGGTGGTAGTGGAGCTCAAATCACCATCGCCAATGCGGGTACCTACAGAATTACCTATCGGGCTACCGTCAGAGTGACGAATAATAGAAGTTCTGGTGGTGAATTTAGAATGGTGAGAAACGGAACCAATGTCGCAGGCACTATGGGCTATACCTATCAGCATAATTCCAATAGATTGTATGGCACCGTGACAGTAGTAAAATTGCTGACCATCACCGCCAATGATATTATCAAAATACAAGGTAGAAGATACTCGGCGGCAGGCAATTTGACCTTAACCCAAAATGGATCATCACTTATTATAGAAAGAATAAAATAACACGATATGAAAAAAATATTTTTCATCCTTCTTTCTGCTTTTATTACTTATGGTAGTGCTTTAAGCCAAATCATTGTCACTCCCACCGATATATCAAATTTTCAGAATGGCGTAACTCAAGCTGTAGAGACCGATGTCTATCTGGATAATGTAAATAACCTCTATTACTTAGGTCTGTCTGACGGTAAAGTAAAGTTGCTCCAGGACTCCATCAAAACAAATTCGACGCTGACGGGCAATGGATTCAATGGAAGCCTACTGGGTCTTGCACAACAATCAGCAGCCAGTGGCCAGATATTGAGCTGGAATGGATCTGCATGGATACCAGCCAATGCAGCACCTGCCACAACCACAGTCAGCAATACCGTCACTGCGCCCAATAGTCTGACTACTACTGTCAATAGTGTGACAGGAACATCAGTAAATATGGTCACGGGAGTATCCAACACTTCAAGCGCAAATTTATTGAGTACTACTGTCAATGGAATAACAGGATCAACGGCCCCTATCATAAACTCCATCAGCAATTCGATAGCAACAGGCCAACTCACTACAACCGTAAATGGCATAGCGTCAACTGCTGTCACTCTTCCTGTCCCGGATGGCAGTGAGACAAAGATCAACAATGGCACCAACACCACTGTCTCCGGCAGTGGAACCACTGGAAGCCCATATACTATAAATGTGTCCGATGCCACTTCCGGTACTAAAGGAGTGGTACAGCTCACAGGTGATCTGGCAGGCACTGCTACATCACCAGCCATCGCAGCAAATGCCGTCAACTCTTCAAAAATCCTGGATGGCACCGTAGCCAATGCTGATCTGGCAAATATGGTAGCCCTATCCGTCAAAGGTAATGCGACCAATGCATCTGCTCCCCCTACGGACATCACAGCAGGCACGGATGGTCATGTGCTCAGGCGCAGCGGCACTACTCTTGGATTTGGTCAGTTGACTAGTGCAGGTATCGTAGATAACACCATCACCTATGCGAAAATGCAAAATATATCAGGACTTAGACTACTTGGCAATCCGACAGGATCGTCGGCGGTACCTTCAGAAATATCACTGGGTACTGGCCTTAGTTTCAGTGGGTCGGTGCTCAATGCTACTACATTGGGGACAGTGACCAATGTGTCAGGTACTTCACCTATTTCAGTAACCAATGGAACCACCACCCCAGTCATAGCTATAAATCGAAATAATATTTTGGCAGGCATCAGCTCTAATGTAGCAACTAATCCGTTGGTCCTGGATGCAGGGGCTACCAACGCCGTAGTTGGAGGTGCCAATGCCACCCTGACTGTCAACAATACTGCACCACTGTGGAATGCTAATCAATTGCAGGGAAGGAATTTGTCAAATACTGTGCCAACTGACGGACAATCATTAATTTGGAGTGGAATCAACAGCAATTGGGCACCAGGAAATTTAAGCCTCTGGCAATTGACTGGAAACTCAAATGTCACTTACAATACACATTTTCTAGGGACCACAAATGATGTTCCTCTGACTCTGCGGTCAAATAATACTGCGATGTTAGAATTGGGTAGAAGACAAACTTTAGGATTATATGATTCAACTAATACAGGTATTTTTCCTTACAACCAACAAAATGCTTCCGTTAGTTACGTGAGAGGCACGGGAGGAAATTCGGCTTTACAATTTGAGGCCAGTGGCGCAAGTTTTTATAAGCCCATTTTTTTTACTGACTCTGATGGAAATTTTATGATGCGTGGCAGTAGTGCGACTACCGATTTTTTCGAATTAGGAAGTGCAGGTGCTTCAAATAATGGTAGCTTATTGTTCACTATAGGAGATGATGGGGAAGAACCTATGATTTTTAGAAAATACAATTACAGTCCAGTTGCATATGTGGAGATGATGCGGATGCAAGGCACGGGACTTAATAATACTGTTCGGGTTGGGGTAAACACATCTGGAGCAACGGCCAACTCAACTTTTCAAGTAGTAGGTTCTGTTTCTAAATCCATATCAAGTACTGCTTCTGCCCTAACACTAGACGAATCACACCATACAGTTATTGTCACTGCTAATGTAAATATAAATCTTCCTACTGCAAGTACATGTGAAGGCAGATATTACATTATAAAAAAGACACACAACTCGACAAGTACCATCACAAGTTATATTACTGCAACAGGTGGTTCATCTACAAATTTATCAAGAGGTATTTATCATCTTCAAAGTGATGGAACAAATTGGCAACTATTAAATTAAAATAAAAACTGTGATGAAAGCGCATTCATACGCAGTGTATTGTAAATGATAAAATATTATTGAAGATAAAAATAAAGTCAAAAGTATCAAGTACAAGCTTATTCATTTTACTAAGTATTATGATGTTGTACTCAAATGTGTACAGTCAGTCTGCTACGAAAGGAAATACTTTTGTCCATGGCGGAAAAGAAATGACCATATTTGGGGCGCATAATTTTACAAACGGGGGCTCTGGATTGATGCCCGGCATAGTAGGCACTAAAAGAAATAATCCCACTTTCTTATCATTTTCCGGCAATGCTTCTATCGCAGGGGTTACAGACGCAAGTCATGCCGATGGATATGTCAAAAACTACAACATACCTGTCTTTACCTACCCAACTGGTGACAATGGCATCTATGGCCCTGTAAAAACAGAAGCAGCTTCTTTACCTAACCCCATATCGGCAGCGTACTATTTTGCTAATCCAAATACCGCAATCACATCATCACTATTAGGTGGCAACGAAGTACCTTTACCTTCAGGGGCTCCATTCTCCACATCCTCATTGGACGTCGGACTCATCAATGTAAGCAACATAGAATACTGGGATATCAATGGCTCTACCCCAGTCAAAATTACACTTTACTGGAAGGCACTCTCTCAAATCAATGCACTGACCACCAATGCGCTTTCAACATTGAGGTTGGCAGGGTGGGATGGAAGTAAATGGGTGCAGATACCCGCAAGCATTGATCCCGGATCCAACTTTGGGTCTGGCAGTATCACCTCCACAGCACACATAGCTCCAGATACTTACAATGTATATACTTTTGCAGCTGCTCCATGTCACAATAATGCCTTACTGACTGTGGGTGATTTACAGTGCTTAGGTTCAGACTTTCAAGTGGGATTCTTGACCAATGGAGTGAATCCTATGGGAACAGCCGGAGTGATATCCGGTAACCAATTAATAAATATTCCTATTGGTACCAATGTAAGTATCAGTGCTGATAATGGCATGGGATGCCTCAATTCCATATCAATAAGTGGCCCGGCTCAGTGCCCCGCTACGTGTATCATGCCCCTGCTATCTGTAGGGCAAGCGGTATGTGATGGCGTGGGTGCAAATACATATAGTGTCAGCTATGCTGAATTGACAGGAGCACAGATGGCTATAAATGCAGGAATCCTGTATGAAAATAGCATCACCAATATACCGATGGGCACCAACCTGACCATTACTGCCTCCAATGGACTATGTAATTATTCATTTACCATAAAAAGTCCTGCCAACTGTTTAAACCTTTGTGAGCTACCTCGGATGAGTATTAGTGGCCCGAAATGTGCCGCCTTAACTTCATCCTATACTATACATTTTGTTACTGTGCCTAACGCACTGATTATATCTGATCAAGGTATCGTAGGATCAGGACAAGTATCAGGTATTCCATCCAATACTCCTTGCAACATTACTGTGAGGTATCCTGGATGCGCCGATCAGACTATGCGTATTGAACCGCCCACCTGCCGAAATACTGCATCCATAGGAGACTTGGTATGGCATGATCTCAATGGCGACGGTCAGCAGAGTATTGGCGAACCTGGTATATCTGGATTGCAGATCAATTTGTTTCGGTCAGATGGAGCTTTTATAGCATCGGCTTTTACAGATTTGGCTGGCAAATATATTTTTGACAACATGTATCCGGGGTATTATTTTCTACAATTTAAGAAGCCCACTGGATACGAACAAACCCTTTCGAATCGAGGCAGTAACCTGACCGACAGCGATGTAAACAACTCCAATGGGCCAGGTACTACAGTGGTCTTTCTATTGTCACCAGGTGCAAAATACCTGAGTCTCGATGCCGGATATTACAAATGCGTGCCTATAGGTGACTTGGTGTGGTATGATATAAATAAAAATGATGTCTGGGATGCACATGAAAATGGGATCAATAGTCTGAGGGTAAACTTATGGCAAAAAATAGGAAGCTCCTGGTCTATGGTAAATTTTACATATACAGGCCAGAAACCTGGTTCTGCATCGGATGATGGATATTTTAATTTTTGCGCCGCCCCTGGTGAATATTTTGTCGAAGTAGTCATGCCTCCACTAGGTTTGGTCAGAGCTAGACCCAATATTGGTACAAACGAAGAATTTGACAGTGATATACGATCGGATGGAAAAACAGAACCTTTTGTAGTCAACTCAGGAGACACCAAAACCGATATCGGAGCCGGATTTTATCCGATGGCTACAGCGGGCAACCTCGTTTGGTCAGACAACAACCTGAATGGTATCCAGGAAGCCAACGAACCCACCGTGCCTGGCGTAAAAGTAGAAGCTATAGATGTGACTTCAGGTGCTATAGTAAGCACCACGTCCACTGATGCTAATGGTACATATCATCTTGATTATCTGGAGAAGCAGCAGTATTTCATGAGGTTTAGTCCCCCATCGGGATATGGAGCTACTGTACCACGTGCCACGGTTGATGAGTTGGATAGTGATGTTGACCACTCACATGGTCCCAATACTACCCGAGCATTTTATTTTGAACCATCAGTCACTAATAATAACATTGACATGGGACTCGCTTTTGGGATACTCCCGCTCACTTGGCTAGATATATCAGCTATACGGATAGACGACACACACAAAATCAGCTGGACCACAACCAATGAAAGTAATGTAAGTCATTTTATAGTCGAAAGAAAAATTAATGAAGATCTACAATTTGTTGCTATATCAGGACAAATCAATGCGATAGGGAGTACGAACAATCACAATGAATATGTAGCCACTTTTCCAAACATCATATTGCAAGGTTCGTATTATTATAGAATAAAACAAATAGACTTTGACGGTACCATAAACTACAGCAAGACCGTCAAACTCCTGCATGAAGGACAAGGATTTGTCAGCTTGTATCCAAATCCTGCCAGAGACCAAACAAATATTCAGGTGCAAATATCTCAGGAATCCAGCATCAAAATTGAACTATTTGATTCGGGTTCAAAATTCATAAAAGTATTGTTAGGTACAGAAATTCAGAAGTCCGCAGACAAAACCTACTTACTTGATTTGCAAAATATGCCACTAGGTGCTTATAACCTCATCATTTCCATCAATGATGACCAATACATCCGCAAATTGATAAAGATTGAGTAAATCTGATATCAATCACTGAGGGTCTTGAATATCAATAGATATATCAAGAACACCTGCCGCATTTAATTTAGTTGATTATTTGACCAAGCACTTATTTTCAGACAGAGGTCGCTGAATGAATTATCTCCACATTACTATCGGGATTTGCCATTAGCTATTAGCTCATTAGCTTATTAGCTCATTCAACATTCAACATAACAACATTCAAAATAATGAGATAAAGATCATATCCGATACTAATAAAAGTCATTAAAATAAGCTTAAAAACCCTCTAATCTTGTACTGTAATTCAATAAGAACATTAAAAATAATAATCTAATGAAAAGTATAACAAAAATAATGACACTCATGATCTGTACTATTTTGACGCTCGTACAGCTAAATGGTCAGACAAAGATGACTGCTAAAAACAATATCAACCTATCTGTATCCGGGACATCGACCATGCATGACTGGGTGATGAAGTCCAGTACTGGTGAGTGTACGGTCACTTTTGTGATGGATGCATCGGGCAATATCACTGGAGTAAGTCAAATGAACATCACCATTCCGTCAAAGGCACTAAAAAGTGGCAAAGGTGGTATGGATAAAAACGCTTACAAAGCATTGAAAACTGATAATAATCCAAATATCACGGCCACATTAAAGAGTGCAAATGTAACTACCAAAGACAACAAAAACTACACAGTAAAAAGCATCATAAAATTGACCATAGCAGGTAAAACTCTCGAGACAGATTTGGTAGCTCAAGTCAAAAAGATCAATGACAACAGCATTTCCGTAAAGGCAGAAAAGCCATTGGCAATGAAAGACTATGATGTGGATCCACCTTCATTCATGCTCGGAGCGGTCAAGACAGGCAATGAGGTAGTCCTCAATTTCGATTTTATATTAAACCAATAATAATTTTTTTTTAAAATATTTCTTAACCTATTAAATAAAAAACAATATGAGAACTTT
>JBATLS010000035.1:0-11013 GCA_049289435.1 Saprospiraceae bacterium
GAGACACAGATCATCCACGAGTTTAAGGAAAAAGCGGATGATGAAGCCATACGGGTCTTTGGTGAAAATCTGAGACAGCTTCTCCTGGCACCACCATTGGGTCAAAAGCCGGTATTGGCCATCGACCCGGGATTTAGGACGGGTTGTAAAGTCGTATGTTTGGATAGCAATGGCGATTTTCTTGTTTATGAGACCATCTTCCCGCATCCACCACAAAATCAGTCTTTTGAAGCTAAAGAATCGATCAAACATTTGGTATTTAACCATCAAATAAAAGCCATAGCCATCGGAAATGGTACGGCATCTCGTGAGACCCAATCTCTGGTAGAAAGCATTGATTTCGACCACAAAGTGGATGTTTATATGGTCAGCGAGAGTGGTGCTTCGATCTATTCTGCATCAGAAGTAGCCAGAGATGAATTTCCCGACAAGGACATCACCGTACGAGGTGCAATATCCATCGGGCGGCGATTGATGGATCCATTGGCCGAATTGGTAAAGATTGATGCAAAGTCTATTGGGGTGGGGCAGTATCAGCACGATGTCCATCAAGGAAAACTCAAAGAAAATCTCGATATGACAGTAGCCAGTTGTGTCAATGCGGTAGGAGTTAATCTGAATACGGCATCTAAGCACTTACTTACTTATATTGCAGGTCTTGGCCCATCCCTAGCAAATAATATCATTGAGTACCGGCGAACCAATGGTGATTTCAAGGCCATCAAAGAACTGAATAAAGTCCCGAGATTGGGAAATAAGGCATTTGAGCAGGCAGCTGGCTTTTTGAGGATAACAGATGGTAGTCACCTTTTGGACAATACAGGCGTTCACCCTGAATCCTATCATATCGTCGAGCTCATGGCGAAAAGAAATGGATTGACTATCGAAGAACTCACCCAAAACAAGGAAGCAAGAAAATCCGTCAAGTTGACTGATTTTGTAACTGAATCCATAGGTTTACCTTCGTTGACTGATATTATGAAGGAGTTGGATAAGCCAGGACTGGACCCACGGGGAGAAGCCAAACAATTTAGTTTTGATGATTCTATCAAAAAAATAGATGATGTCTATGAAGGCATGATAGTGCCAGGCATTGTCACCAACCTCACCAATTTCGGTGCCTTTGTGGATATCGGAGTCAAGCAAGACGGTCTGTTACATATATCTCAGATCACCCAAAAGTTTATCTCCAACCCTGCGGAAGTACTATCATTGGGACAACCATTGATGGTAAAAGTGACTAATGTTGAAGTAGCAAGAAATCGGATTAATTTGACGTTGCTTTTTTGATATTAAAGCTTAGTAAATAGCAGTTTATACATCTGTTAAGATGTCATATCATTCATTTGAATAATGAGCTTGACTGGATTATCATTTATTCTCATTAATTAAACATTCATTGCTCAAACTATGAATAAACTTTAACTGCTAAACTCTGTAAAAATGGGTGTATCCCATTTTTGCATTCATTGATAGCCAATTCTCTTTTGAGCTCCCTTAAGGCTCGCCTGCCTCTGAGCGGGCAGGCCCGCCTGCTGCGAAGCGGGCAGGGATGGGGTAATCTAAAAAGAAATTGCATAAAAGTGAAATTTTGGGATACACCCGTAAAAATTGGCCAAGTTTACCACAATGGTGTAAATTATTTTTTTGATGTGATTCAAAAATAAGTAATTTGTTATATAAAAATTGCGAAGATAAAAACTTATGTAGTATTGTTTACACTTGTAGTGAAGGCAGACAAAGCTGGAAAAGTAAGTGAAATGATATTTTTCAATTCATCAGTGACAGCAGCAGAGTCTTACGGTAGCGATCTATCAGTAGGTAAAATCAACCTAAGTGTAAATACAGCACCATTAACAGCGGTAGCATTGATGCAGAATGAGCCTAACCCATTCAGAGGTCAGACTACAGTAAGCTTCCATATGCCAACCGCAGCAGCAGCTAAGATCAGCGTACATGATGTGACTGGACAATTAGTAGCAGTAAGAAATGTAGATGCAGCCAAAGGATGGAACAGTGAAATCTTCACAAAAGATCAAGTAGGAGCAACTGGAGTACTTTACTATACACTTACGACTGGTGACTTCACTGCGACTAAGAAAATGATCATCGTCGAGTAGAAATACGAAATACGAAATACGAAGGACGAAATACGAAATACGAAGGACGAAATACGAAGTATGAAATACGAAATACGAAATACGAATTGTGCGTGCCTAAAATAAGACAATTTATTTTAGGCACTCCCTTTTTAGTGAATATTAGGTATTGGCTAATGTCTAAAGTGTCATCCAACTAGCTATCGAGAAACACCTAATCCCGTTAGCTATCTAGACTAACACCTTATTTCGAATGTTGAATGGTTTAATGGGCTAATCGCCAACAGCCAATTGCTAGTTGTTAAAAACTAACGACAAAAGACTAAATTTTTTGAAAAGTAATTATTACAAGACATCAAGAGCACTATCCAGATCTTCGATCAAATACTCGGCACTTTCTAATCCTACGTAAAGCCTGATCATGCTCCAATGAATTGGCGAATCTGGTAAGCCAGGTATTTCGTGGAAAGCAATACTTGGTATCATCAGAGACTCGTAGCCTCCCCATGATACAGCCATCAAAAATCGTTTAATTTTTCTGACAAATCTCATCACTGCTTCTTTGCTGTCTGCTTTCAGTTTTATAGTGATTAGCCCACCACAACCTGTCATTTGTTTTGAGGCAAGCTCATATTGATCAAACGATGGGTGCAAAGGGAAATACATTTTCTCTACTTTAGGATGCCTAAACAAATATTCTGCGATGATAAATGCGGTCTTATTGCTTTGAGCAACTCGTAAAGGTAGCGTCCGTAATCCCCTGATAATCAATGATGCATCGTGAGGAGATATCGTCAGTCCAAGAGTCATCAATTCGGAATTGAATATCTTGCTGATCATACTTTTAGAACCGCAAATGACCCCTGCCACTACATCACTATGGCCGTTGATGTATTTTGTAGCGGAGTGAACCACGACATCGATTCCAAAAGTGGCAGGATTTTGATACATCGGAGATGCATGGCTGTTGTCAATAATGGTTACTACATTGTTTTTGTTGGCAAGCTCGCTACAAGCTTTTAAATCTTGTACCTCAAAAGTAAGTGTATTAGGACTCTCCAAATATAGTACTTTGGTTTCAGGTCTGATAGCATTTTCAATCTCTGATATGTCTCTTCCATCCACAAAAGTATGGCTTACCCCAAACCTAACTAATAATTTGGTGATCAATTTGTATGTCCAGCTGTAGGGTTTCTGAACACAAATGATATGATCACCAGCAGCTATATTAGCCATAATGGAAGCTGAAACTGCTGCAGCACCGCTGCCTGTAACAAGAGCATCTTCGGTTTTTTCTAAAGCTGCCAGTTTTTCTCTTAGGATTTTGACGGTTGGATTGTTGCCTCTGGTGTAGATGTGGTGTTCCAATTCATTGGCAAAAGCAACTCTCATATCTTCTATAGTATCAAAGACGAAATTGCTAGACTGCATTATGGGAGGCGCCACAGTATTAAAATATTTTGATCGATCCTCTCCTAGGTGTATTAATATATCATCAAGTTCCATGGTTCATTTTATTTGGTAAGAATGGTCAAAGTTAATTATTTAGGTAATTTTGCGGATACTTTTATTTTTCAACATCGTCGAAATGATCAAATCCATCACAAGTCCGGTCAATCCGTTGATCAAAAATATAGTCCTTTTGTCTGATAAATCAAGAGCTCGTAAGGAGTCAGGTACATTTGTAGTAGAAGGTCAGCGTGAAATTGGCATGGCGATCAAAGCTGGTTTCGAACCCATCACCATGGTATTTAACCCAACCATTGTTTCTTATAATCACTTACTGGAACTATTTGGAAATATATTATTTGATATAGAGATGGTGGAAGTCACCAATCTGGTTTATAATAAAATAGCATATCGGGAAGGCACAGAAGGAGTTATAACCATCTTCAAACAAAAGAAAAGAGCTCTGGCCGAATTGAAGATTTCAAAAGCAGCTCCTTTTATATTAGTAGCAGAATCGCCCGAAAAACCAGGTAATATCGGCGCATTACTACGTACGGCTGATGCAGCTGGGGTAGATGCCTTTATAGTGGCAAACCCAAATACTGACTTGTACAACCCTAATATCATTCGGTCAAGCGTTGGAGGTGTATTTACCAATCAGGTGGCTTCTGCGACCACCAATGAAATCATTAGTTTTTTGAAGAGCCAGGAAATAAAAATATATTGTGCCACTATCTCAGAAAACTCAAAGCCTTACTATGATGTTGATTTTAAAGGCCCTATTGCCATCGTCGTCGGTACAGAATCGGAAGGATTAACCCAAGAATGGATAGATGCCGCTGATGGTAATTTGGTGATCCCTATGCGTGGTGCTTTGGACTCAATGAATGTGTCAGTAAGTGCTGCCATTTTGCTATTCGAAGTGCTCAGACAGCGCAATAAAGTCATTTAATTTTTAACCTGTCTTCCTTCAAAATGGTAGAAAGTCTATCCAAAAATTGGTCGGCATTTGATATACTAAATGTCAAAGGGGGTTTGATTTTTATCACATTGTGGTCAGGACCGTCGGTGCTTGTCAAAATTCCCATAGTTTTCATCCTTTCCGACAATATCGATGTTTGTTTTGCGAGGGGTTGGAGCTGATCATCTGTTAATTCAAAACCTAAAAACAAACCTTCACCCCTTACATCAGCGATGATAGGAAATCGACTCTTCAATTCTGTTAATCCTTTGAGCATGATATTTCCTACAGTGATGGCATTAGACATCAATCCTTCTTGATGTATGACATCCAACACTTCCTTGCCAATAGCACAGGATACAGGATTGCCACCGAAGGTGTTGAAGTATTCCATACCATTTGCAAAGCTATCAGCGACCGCACGAGTACATATGACTGCGGCCACGGGATGTCCGTTGCCGAGGGGTTTACCTATAGTGACTATATCAGGAGTGACCCCATGATCTTGGAATGCCCACCATTGCGTACCTATTCTGCCACAACCTGTCTGGACTTCATCAGCTATACACAACCCGCCTGCCTGTCTGATCGATTCATAAGCTTTTTGTAAGAAAAATTCTGGTAAAGGAACCTGACCTCCACATGATACAATAGACTCATGAATGAATGCAGCAGGCATTTTATCCACAGTTTTGAGCTTTGAAACAATGTCCACTACGTAGGCAGCATACAATTGTCCCACATCACTTCCTCTATGTAAGCCTCTGAATGTATCAGGCAAGGGACATAAATGAGTAGTGCTTCTCTGACCAAAACCTCCTTTGCTATTGAACTTGTAGGCACTTACATCTATGACTGCATTGGTATTGCCATGATACCCATGATCGAGGGCAATGATGTCTTTTTGGCCGGTATGAGTATAAGCCATTCTTAGAGCAAGTTCATTGGCTTCGCTACCTGAATTGACATAATGAACTACACAAAGTTCGGGAGGTAAAGTTTGTAAAAGTGATTCTGTCAACTGCTGAATAATAGGATGTAAATATCTGGTATTGGTGTTTAGTATGGCCATTTGATGCTGGCCAGCTCGCACAACTCTTGGATTTTCATGTCCTACATGCGCTACATTATTGACAGTATCGAGATACTTGCGACCATCGGCGTCATATAAATAAGTGCCTTCCCCTCTTAATATTTGTAATGGACTACTGTAAGATAAAGACAAACTTTTGCCAAGATGGGACTTTCTGAATTGTATCAGGGACTCAACAGATCTTTCCTTAACATTGGATAATACATCAGATTTTAAAAATAGATTCGGATCAGGACAAATGCTACTCCAGATATCTCTTTCTTTTGGAAATGCCACCCCCGGAAAATCATGCTCAAATCCCATCAAATCCAATATAATCTGGAAATGTAAGTGTGGTGCCCAATGTCCGTTTTCATGACTATTGCCGATATATCCTATTAAATCACCTTTTTTAACTCTCTGGCCTTTGTACACCGTATGAAGAGTTGATTTGCTCAGATGACCATAAAGTGTATAAAATTGAATATTTTTCTGCTCATGTCGGATGATGATGGTGGGTCCGTAATCCTTATATTGATCGTTATCAAACACACTGTATATCTCACCAGTTATTGGTGTATGTAGTGGAGTGTGTCCGTTTACCCAGAAATCTACACCTAAGTGAACCGTTCTGTACTCTGGGCCATTATTTCCTTCTTTTCTGAAAGCATCTGTGCTATAAAAGGGACGCACTTCCAGATATCCGTTTGCTGGGATCGTATTTGGATTATTTTTATTCCATTTTTTTAACAAATATTCGAAGTGATCATCGTCTGTATAATCTTCTTTAAGACCAACCAAAGTACTATCGATAGACATATCAGGACAGATCAGACCACATTCATTCAAAGTTGGAAATAGGTCTGAGACCAAAAATGTATGTTGAAGGGTCATATGCACAAATGCATCATAATCAGGGTGGGGTAGCAATCCCAATGCGTGCCTGAAAGAATAATAGGCGAAATTTTTATTTAGATTGCCCCATTTTTGAATAAGTTCCCAAGCTGGTTGGTCGCTGATCTGAAGATAAGTATTTTCTGGCTCAAAATGTTTATTGATCGCCGATTTTGTAAGGCTGATAGATAACCTGATACCTACCAGATCATATATGTGTTTCACTTCTTCGTCAAGTAATGGAAAACTCTCATGATAGCCTTTTACGATTTGCAGTGCTGTTGCCAATGGATCTGGTTTGCACATGATGGCATAAGTAATAGCCACAGATACATCATTGACTAGTGTAGTAAATATGGCGTCGCCATAATCTATGATTGATCTGACTTCAGGTCGATCTACATCCTCTGTTACTAATATATTGTTGTCATTTGCATCATTATGGATGATCCCTTTTCTCAATAATTTGCGATCATTTTTGGAGTCCTCATAAGCTTGCAGGAATGTAAGTACCAACGATCTTCTGTCAGCATCCAAATACTCTATATGCTCGTACATCCATTCGGCTTGATCTATATCCCAATGATTACTTCTCTGTCCATAAGGATGAGAAAATCCCTGAAGATGGGATGTCAACCGTCCGGCTTCGACTCCAAGACTAAATAGCAATGAGTCATCTATTGGGTTGACTTCAGACCACAACCTGCCATCAATCCACGTCAGCAGTCGGGCTATTCTTTTTTCATTATCTACTGTGATCCAAGTTTTTTTATCCCCGTCGCTATTCTCTATTAGCGCAGGGATTGCATTTTCTGAAGCATATTTGGATAAGTGTGTGAGTAATTTTTCCTGAAAATCTATATATTCCAAGATGGTTTCGCTCGCAGCTACCTTAAAAATATATTTTGTTGTGCCATCTGCTGTAATTAAAAAATTCAGATCTATTTCCCCTGGCAAAGGACTGGCAGATGTAGATAGTCGATAATGCTTCCCCATAAACTCTTCGATATCTTTTAATATTATCTTTTTCATGACATAAAATAGGGTTACTTTTTCTTCAATACGTAAATGATGGAACTGGCTTTATTTACATTGATAGCACCTTGTATAAGAGATATTAGTCCTGTCCAACCACCTCTAAACAATCCCGCCGTATTTTTCATGTACTTTTCGCTTAACATGGAATTATAAAAAGGATCAAAAGGCATCATCTTTTTATCAATAACTTCAAATCCGTTATTCTCAGCCATCAACGATAATGTGTGGGGATTAAAATGCCACAAATGTCTGGGCACATCATATGCAGCCCAATATTCACCATAGTGTTTGGCATCGGAAGACAAATGATTTGGCACCGCGACCAACAAATATCCTGACGCTTCGAGTAGTTGATGAAATATTTGCCAGTACTCATTGGGGCCATAGAGATGCTCTAATACGTGCCAAAGAGTGATATATCCAAATTGCTGTTTTATACCTCCATTTTTTAAAATATCAGGTGGATTTACTTTCAATTTAAAATTTTCCTGACTGTAAGCTCTTGCACCGTCATCTACTTCAATCCCTTCCACTTCATAGCCATGGTCCGACATATATTTGAGAAAATATCCAGTACCCGAACCAATATCGAGTAGCCTTGGGGTGGCTTTATATTTTTTTAATAATCGGGACTTTTGCCCAAGCATGATTTTCCTGACCATATGATATACTCTGAAAATGATGCCCTTATTGGTGTTAGAGTGAGAAATATAGTCTTCGCTTTGATAATATATTCCACATTCTGCTTCCAGTGGTGGATTCTGAGTAAAGGTAAATCCACAATCTTGACACTCAGCAATATTGAATTTTTCTTTACTGATAGAATGATCAGTGACTGTTTGTGCTATACGTATGTTATCTGATTGGCATACTTCACACTTTGTTATGTTTTCTCTCATTAATTATATTGGTAAATTTTCGTAAAGATAGCAGTAAATATTTATTTTCATAATATGACTTATTTTCACAAAATCACTATTATTTTTAAATGTGTGTTAAAACCACTCTCACTGGAAAAAACATACTCTTAAATGACAAAGCAGTCAAAAACAAAAAGTCACATTAATTTGTAACTTTTATTAAATATTTAACGTTATGGAAATGTTTATTAACAGTTTAGGTTCCGTAACTTCGCATTTATTCCTTTGACCGCTGAGATATTCTTTTTTTATAACTTATCAACAGTCTTTTACATTTAAAATAATACGATGAGAAACCATTTAAAACCCAAAATAGCTTTATTACTTCTCATTATTGTAAGTGTGTCAAGCTCTTTATTTCTACAACAACAAAGCACTTCTCCAATGGTGCAATTTGAAGATTTAGGCATTGTTCAGGCATGTATCCAGGAGAGTTCATACTTGATAGATGTCAAGATCATCAAGATATTAATTCAAAGTGTGTTCAACATAGTAAATGCTTAATGGATCGTCCCATGATCCAAATGTGTACCTATTCTTAGGGTAATTGTTAAAATTATATTAAAAAATTTAAAATCCGACCCTAACTACAACTTAATTGCTCCCAGATTCATTACTTTTGTATTCCTTTGAGTTTTATTTGTAGTGCAGTAACTGTAATATATGCCAATTAGATTTTTACTTGTTAGTATAGGTTTGTTCTTTATTCTGCCCGCCATTGGTCAAAACAAGATTAAATGGACAAGTTGGGATCAGGCAGCAGAGAAGATAGAAAAGGGAAATCACAAGTTTATGATTTACTTTTATTATGATGGCTGCAAGTGGTGTCGCTACATGGATGAAACTACTTTATCTTCTGACCATATAGCCAGATTTGTCAATCAAAATTTTTACGCTTTTAGGGTCAATGCCTTATCGACAGACCGATTTGTAGCAGATAAGACTTACTCCAGCACTGTTAGAATAGGTAAGTATGAGTTTCATGAACTTGCCGTAGAGTTGTTAGCTGGCAATATGTCTTTTCCATCCATCGTATTTATGGATGAGCAATTCAAAAAATTGGGAGTGTATGATTCCTATATGGAGGTGCCCAATTTCGAAAAACTCCTTTCCTTTTATGCTGGAGATCATCATAAAAATACTATGTGGCGTAAGTTTTCAAACAGCTACTGTAGAGATAGCCACTTCAACACTTTGGTCAATGGCAAAAATTAAGATCAAATTGTCCCTTTGATTTAATTTTTGCTCATTAAAGTTAAAATTAATTACATTTGACTTTTTATTTCAGTTCATATAGAATTATCATGTCAAAAGTAGGATTGATTATTTCGCTAATTGGTTTTTTAGCTTGTAATTCACCCAAAAGCTTAGAATTGAAAACTCCTGATCAAAAAATTAGTTACCCCAATACAGCGGAGAAAGTAACAGAAGATATTTATTTTGACACCAAAATTGTTGATCCCTATAGATGGCTGGAAAATGATGTGTCCAAAGAAACCGAGTCATGGGTCAATGAACAAAATAAGGTAACGTTTGACTATCTGAATACCATTCCATTTAGAAATGCCTTTAAGTCACGCTTGGAAAAGCTATGGAATTATGAAAAAATAAGTGCCCCTTTTGTAGAAGGATCTTATACCTATTTTTACAAAAACGATGGATTGCAAAACCAGTTTGTACTTTGGAGAAAGAAGGGGGACATGTCGGCAGAAATATTTCTTGACCCCAATACATTTTCCAAAGACGGTACTTCGTCCTTGGCTGGAATTAGCTTTTCAAAGAATGGCTCCAAAGTCGCTTATCAGATTTCAGAAGGAGGTAGTGATTGGCGTAAGGTCATCATTATGGATGCTGAAACTAAGTCCATCCTGGAAGACACATTAATAGATATCAAATTTAGTGGACTATCATGGAAAGGAGACGAGGGCTTCTACTATTCCAGCTATGATAAACCTAAGGGTAGTCAACTTTCTGCCAAAACAGATCAACACAAATTGTACTACCATTTGTTGGGAACAAAACAAAAATCAGATAAAGTAATTTTTGGCAAAGATATCAAGAGAAGGTACGTAGGTGGTAGCGTAAGTGCGGATGATAAGTTCCTATTTATCACAGCATCCAATGCTACATATGGAAATGAGTTGTACCTGATCAGCTTGGATGATCCACTGCAGAATATTGTGGTGCTGCAAGATCATTACAACAATGACTCCGATGTGATCGACAATCAAGGTACGAAGCTGTATATCTTGACAGATGTCAATGCGCCTAATAAAAAGGTGGTCACCGTAGATGTGTCAGACCCAACAGTTGAACACTGGAAGGACTTTATCCCTGAGACCGATCATGCATTGCGAGTAGTAGCAGGATGTGGTTATTTTTTTACACACTATATGAAAGATGCCTTGTCTGCGATATACCAATATGATTACGAAGGGAAATTTATCAGAGAGATTGCTTTACCAGGTGCTGGTAGTGCAAATCTTGGTGAAGCTAAAAAGACAGACGATAAAATTTACTTTTCATTTACGAACTATATCACCCCGGGAAGCATCTATATTTTTAATCCTACCACGGGGA
>JBATLS010000036.1:0-1655 GCA_049289435.1 Saprospiraceae bacterium
ATTGCCTTTTAGTTTATGCAATCTTAAGGATGGATGAGATGGATTGACTTCTAAAAGCTTAATTGTTTTGACATATTTATCTCTTAATGTAGGATGTTTAGCTTTGAATAGGGTCAATTTCTTCTCATAATTTGATGTAGTAACTATCTTGAGCATGGCACTATTTACTTTTCGATTTCATCCCACAACCGTTTAACATGATCTTCTGCGGTTTCGACGGTATAATTCCCATCTTCGATGTCCTTTTTGCAAAGCATATACGCAACTTCCAATTCTGCCAATCGCATCTTGTCAAATTGCTCCACGGTCATGGCAACATATTTGACCTTACCATGCACGGTGATGGCTGCTTCAGCAGTTTGTGTTAATTGCTCTTCGATGGCTTTGATACCTTTTATTTTAAGTTCGTTGGCACTGATCATAAAAATAGTGTTAAATTTAGTACGATAAATAGTACTAACAAAAGTACTAAAATATTAGATATTAATCTGGTTTTTTTATCACTTCTATATTGTAAGGTATCAAAACAGGGTTTTGTTTGCTCAATAATTTTCAGCCTTCATACCCAACTTAGCTCTCATATCAGCATCTTTCAGTCCATTTTGGCTCCAGTAGGCACTTTTTATGGTATGAGTCCTGACTGCTTTTGTGATCATGGGTTTAGGATCTTTGTTGCCACTGACTATGTGTTCTTCCCAAGCTACAATGGCATAAGGAAATGAAGTCTCGAATACTATAGACAGTTCTCTTTGCAAATCTTTGTATTTGATTGTATATTTTGTCAATGATGCTGAAGATAGAGTGGTGTCCTGCATGTTTTTCATGGTGGCAAAGGCCTTTTCAACAGCGATAGGTTTATGATTAAGTCTTAGATATTGACCGCCTGGTATGAGTTCTATATCTCCGGTGGGCAGACTGCTTGGGTTTAATCTGATTTTATTCCATACTTCATCCTCAAGCATGGCCGCTTGTATGGTCGATTTTTGGTCTGCTTCGTCCTGAAAATAGGAGAAACCCAAAAAATCATACTTGTCCTTCTTCAGATTAAGCTGGGAAAACGAGTGACCACACCATTCCTGAGCAGTGGTGGTGATCTTCAACGTCTTTTGACGGGTGTCGATCGGGGTGAATATAGATGACATCAACGAATATGGGTAGATGCCTGTAAAAAACTTTCTTGTAAAATTAAGTTTAAGTATTGGCTTTACCTGATTGGTACGATCTCCATGTTCGTATTTGACTTGTTTGTCTGCCCAAAAATCTTCTGTCACAAAGATCAGTACAGCTTCGCCTGGATGGTTTTCGCCGTAGCGCACTTGATCAAGCTGATATCTGTTCAATTCTGCTTCGCCAGCATACCAATAATCTGTGAATTTTTGATCTTCCTGATGATTGGATGATGGACTTTGTCGGCTTTGAGTAGGCTCACAAGATATCATGCAAAACAGCAAAAGCGGAGTAAGAAGTCGATAGATAATTTTCGAAAAGCTCATGAAGATATTTTTGGTTTGGATGCTTACAATTAACAAAATTTTCGTGACAAATATGATCACCGATGTTTATGCATGGATGGTTTCCTGCTTATTTCTTAGATGATAATTTGATTTATTACTCATGACGGACTTCATCTCTGACGCGATAGACAGCGCTATTTC
>JBATLS010000037.1:0-5344 GCA_049289435.1 Saprospiraceae bacterium
AGAAATTTTAAATTGAGACAAAACAGACAAACTGTTTTAATTATATAATTTAATTCTCTAAAAACTCACATATCTTTTTTCTAATTTCATAATATGTTCTATTAAATCTACCATCTTGAGACATCACAAAATTATGAGGTCCGTCTCTTACTGTTATCATTTTGCATTTTTCTGATGGTAATAAGGATTTTATACTTTCACTTCCCCACATGTAGAAAAAAATATATTTCTTAAAATATTTGGAATATAATCAGGTATATGAATACTTTTCTTATTTGACAAATTAAACATAACCTGTTGATCATGTGAACTTAATGCTAACTCATGTGCTAATCCAGGCAAAGTTAGATCTATATTTTTATCTAAAAATGAAGAGGGTTTACCTTCCCCTGGAGAAACAACATCATCACTATCACCATGAATTAACAACAGCGGAATATTATTATTCCTATCTCCAGATGTTGTGAATTGTTATGAATTTGTCAATGCTGATGAAATAGCCAGAGGTTTGTCTCCTTTTAGGCCTGAAAGCGTAGCTTTTGAAGCTGGAAGAATCATGCTATCAAGAATCGAACAATTATTTTCAGAAAACCAAAGTTTTGCAGTGGAGACTACCTTAGCAACAAAGTTGTACAAAAATAAAATTTTCCAAGCAAGTAAGAAAGGATATCAGGTCATGCTTCTGTTTTTTTGGTTAGAAAATGTGGATATCGCCGTAGATCGTGTTCGCATAAGGGTTGCTGAAGGCGGACATAACTTTCCCAAAGATGTGATCATCAGAAGATATTACAGCGGTATTAAAAATCTTCTTAATATTTATATGTCCATTGTGGATAAGTTAATCATTTTTGACAATTCTACAATCATTTCTACCATTGTAGCTGAAAAAATAATAAACTCAGATATACTTATCCATCAAAAAATAAGTTTAATCAATTAATAAATCTCTCGAAATGAATAGATATAAAAGACCAGCAAGAGTCCAAAAAATCATTGACGGTATGGAATTAGTACATTCTCGTCTTATAGCTTACAAAATATAAAATGAAATTGGCCGCTTGCAGACAAATGATGAAAATTTAAACATACTCTTAACTCAAAACAAATTGCCGTCTATTTGCAATCGGACCGCGAACTTATCATGAAGTCGGGACATAAGGCAAAAGTCGGAACATCATTTCATACCGATTTGATTGACTTTTTATTACAGAAGTGAGTACACACCTAAAAGTATAGTAGAATTAATTGCCACAAGGACTCTAAAGCACAAAGGGTCACAAGGGCGTATCCAAAAATACAGAAGTAACAAATGTTACCAACAGATGATGGACTAACCTGTACATTTGACCTTGTTAAACCTGGATTATGCATTTGATTTCGTAGTGAGAGTCTAACTTGTAACCTGCCTGCCTAAGGAGTCAGGCAGGTAAATCAGCAACTTAGATTCGAAAAGCATAGCATCGCTATGGTTAGAGAAGATAAGTAGTTCGCCACGGCGAATTATGATTTGCAGCAAGTTAGACTCGTAATAGATTTTCTAATGCATATACAGGTTAAAAATTTTTAAAACAAAAAAAATATCAAATGTTAGATTTTTTTAAATCCATGTTCAGTACTGCAGAACCTGTAGACTTAACAGAAATTATGGCCAGAAAACCATTTTTAGTAGATGTCCGAACTCCTGGCGAGTTTGCCTCAGGTCATCCGAAAGGTGCTGTTAATATTCCTTTGGATAGGGTAGGTGTCAGTATTTCAAAGTTTAAAGGTAAAAAAGACATCATTGTCTTCTGCAGGAGCGGTAATCGCAGCAGCCAGGCAAAATTAATACTCGAATCCAATGGAATCACCAATGTCAATGATGCTGGCACCTGGCAGAATGTAGCTCAATATACTGGATAGTTTGTGAAGAATATATTGCTGGGATCAAAGATATTTGATACACAAACTTGCTTAGGTCTTAATTAGTGTGTTACTTTGTTTGATCAATGACAAATCACTGGACAGTTTGATCTCCAGACCATTTCAGTATATTTTATAAAATCAAAACATACAATCATGATATCTACTTTGCAGCAACCTTGGCCGTGGTATATTGCAGGCCCCTTGATAGGGCTCACAGTGCCGGCTTTACTTATCCTGGGCAATAAGAATTTTGGAATTTCATCATCATTAAGGCATATTTGCGCTTCGTGTATTCCCGCTGGAATTGATTACTTCAATTATGACTGGAAGAAAGAAATATGGAATCTCATCTTCGTACTGGGCATCATCATCGGTGGATATATCGCTACCGCATACCTTGGTAATCTCCATGAAATCATCATCCACGAAAGCCTAAGAAGCGAATTGGCAGGCTATGGCATCAATGATTATAGCAATGCTTTACTGCCAATTGATGTGGTAAATTGGAGCAATTTATTAAGCATCAAAGGTTTGGTGATGGTCGTGCTGGGTGGTTTTTTTGTCGGCTTTGGTACTCGATATGCAGGAGGATGTACTAGTGGACACTCCATCATGGGTATCTCTGCTTTGAGTTGGTCATCTATGATAGCAACCATCTTTTTTATGGCTGGCGGATTTATTGCTGCCAATCTGATTCTTCCTTTTATTCTTTCAATCAATTAATTTATACAACATGTCAAATCAACAACTAACAGATCTGGAAAAGCGAGAGCTTGATGCCATGTGTGTAAATGAAAGCCAACTGGTACACCCTTGGTACTACAATATTAAGTACCTCGTCGTAGGTATCTTGTTCGGAATCGTATTTGTGAAAGCGGAGATTGTTTCATGGTATAGAATACAGGAAATGTTCAGATTGCAGGCATTTCATATGTATGGTATCATCGGCAGTGCTATTGTCGTAGGTGCTATTTCAGTTTGGCTGATCAGAAAATTTAAAGTCAAAACCATATACGGCGAAGATATCGTCATAGTTACCAAACCATATAATAAAGGAGTCATCTACGGTGGTTTAATTTTTGGTATCGGTTGGGCCATCACAGGTGCATGTCCGGGGCCATTATTTGCACAAGTGGGTACAGGCGCATCTATTGTGCTGCTGACAGTATTGAGTGCCATTTTTGGTACTTGGATATATGGTCTATTGAGAGATAAATTACCTCATTAGAATCTTAAATATTATGAATGAAGCCAATATTTGAGACTCCACAGGAGCGCACAGTCTTTTACATCCAATCGATTGTATATCTCCTGGTCTTGGTGGCTTTTGCAATTGTGTTTTTAGTGTACCAGTTATTTTGTCAGGCGGAGCCTATTTTTCGGCTCACCGAGTCTAAAAATTTAGTCATAGACAACAACAAAATTTCAAAACCAAAAAAATATAGTAGTACTTCAGCGGGGTATTGGCATCCATTAGATATGACGAGCATTGCTGGTTCTGCGTTGGAATCTCAAATCCTTTATGGCAAAGATCTGATACAGAACACATCCAAATACCTGGGCCCGAAAGGTGCTGTAGCTCAAATTTCTAATGGTATGAATTGCCAAAACTGTCATTTGGATGCAGGTACAAAGATTTATGGCAACAATTATGGTTCAGTAGCATCTACATATCCAAAATTTCGATCCAGAAGTGGATCAGAAGAAAGCATTTATAAACGGGTCAATGATTGTATAGAGCGGAGTTTGAATGGTTTGCCTTTGGATACCGAAAGTGCCGAAATGCTGGCCATCAAAGCATATCTATTATTTTTAGGCAAAAATGTCGAAAAAGGGACAGTAGTCAATGGTTCGGGACTTAAGGATATACCTTATCTTGACAGAGCCGCAGATTCAGTCAAAGGAAGGGTCATTTATATAGAAAAGTGTACCGAATGTCACCAAAAGGATGGTCAGGGAATTATGGCCATTGATAAAATATCCTATACTTATCCTCCATTATGGGGAAGAAATTCTTACAATGATGGAGCAGGTCTCTATAGACTTAGCAATTTTGCCAAATATGTCAAATACAATATGCCTCTGGGTGCAACATATGAAAAGCCGCAATTGAGCGATGAAGAAGTCTGGGATGTAGCTGCATATGTAAACAGTCAGCCACGTCCCCATAAACATACTCCCGACGATTGGCCTGATATCACCAAAAAGCCTGTGGATCATCCTTTCGGGCCTTTTAGCGACTCTTTTGATATAGAGATACATAAATACGGACCTTACCAACAGATCATAGCAGCTAAAAAGAATAAAAAACCCATGTAATATAGATTACTTTTTTTAAGAATGTAGAATAGAAATTTTCATAACGAATTTGAATTATATATAAAAATCATGAGCCACAATCGAAGAAATTTTATAAAAACCGTTGGAGCCGTTGGAGTGGGAGCTGGGTGGATCAATCCATTGTTGAGCTCTGAAAATCGACCTTCTGAAGATGTGGAATCTTGGGAACAAAATGAAAAATCTGAGTTTAAACTGACCATATTGCAGACTACCGATGTCCATTGCCAGATCCATGCTCACGATGAACTTTTTTGGGAAAATGATAAAATGGTCTTTAGAAAAACTGGCGGGTACAGTCGATTTGCAACTTATCTAAAACAACAACGAAAATCCAATGACCATCTCTTTGTTATTGACACTGGTGACATGTTTCAGGGTAGTGAATTATCTGTGAGAACTACTGGCAAAGCGATTTCTCCCATTCTCAATGCATTGAAATACGATCTGTATCTACCGGGCAACTGGGAAGTCATATACGGTAAGAAAGAAATGCAGCATCTGTTGGGTGGGTTGCATGCCCCCAAAGTTTGCGCCAATATGTACCATGATCTTGGCAATGATAAAAAGGGCGATTTTATATTTCCACCTTACTACACCTGGGCAGTAAACGGGGTCAAAATTGGATTTTTGGGATATACAGACCATTTGGTACCACTACGCCAGTCACCCAATTACAGTAAAGGAATTATATACTCCAAGCCTGAAGAAAATCTGGCACAATATGTCGATGTATTGCGCAATCAGGAGCAGTGTGCATTTGTCATCATTGTGGCGCATATCGGACTTTCACAACAGATACATTTGTCAAATATGGAAGCAGCCAAAGGAGTGGACTACATCCTGGGCGGCGATACCCATGAGCGGGTTCGCATTCCTATTCAGGGTAAATATGCAAAAGTAGTTGAACCCGGTGCTTTTGGTTCTTTTTGCGGAAGACTGGAATTGACTATCAAAGATGGGAAAGTAGTAAAAGACAATTATTTTTTGGATGAAATCACTACCAGCAAATACAAAGAAGATAAGGAAATCAAGTCCTTGGTCAGTAAACTTGAAGAACCATACTTAAATGAAATAAATACGATCGTAGGGTATAGTTCCGTGC
>JBATLS010000038.1:0-2285 GCA_049289435.1 Saprospiraceae bacterium
TGGATAGCCGCCTTCAATCCCGTAACCTATATGGTGGAAGTCATGAGAATGGTACTTTTGAAAGGTGCCACATTCCAAGATATTACCCATCCGATGCAAGTAATTTTGGTTTTTGGATTGGTACTAAATGTAGCAGCTATATATTCGTACAGTAAGAGCAGTTGATTTTTTTTTGAAAAGTTTTGAAAGATATTTTTGATTTCAATCATTTCATTATAGAATTTTAGGTCATATTAGCAATCCATTCAGCTCCGATCTGGTTTCCTCCTGTACTTTTTGCACCCTTTGGATGGTCACCCCTTCTTTTTCGAGCATCGCATCGAATTCATAAAAATTGGATTCTATTTTGTATTTGATGCGCGAAGTATATTCTGATAATTTTTCGACTACTTCGTCCTTCATTTTTATCCTCCCCTTGGTGATTTCTTCTTCAAATTTTTGGATTACTTTACTCCGATTGAGACCGAGAGTCACTCCAGCGAATACAACACCGATGGCAGTCAATACTCCTCCGGTGATATCAAATACTGCCCCTTGAGCCACTGCTGCAAGTATGACTCCGACGATGGCCATGCCACTACCAGCTGCCAGGTTGGGGGTCATTTTGGAAGATTCTGATACCATACTCTGATCATAAAAATTTTCGGCAGTACTCATAAATTGACTAAAACTCTGTTGTAAATCTTTGAGTACATTGATCCTCCTCTCTGCGATATCTGCAAATATTTCGTCATTGTTTTTGAGGATGGTCTCCGAGTATCTCAACTTATTATCCACTAGTTTGCCCATGATCTGTATGTTTTCGGCGACATCAAGGATGCCGTTTTGCAACTTGTCCCGAAGGGAGGTATTCAATTGCAACTCAAAGTCTTTGGCCTGGGTGGACAACCATTCTTTCAGACTACTTTCTTTGCCAAAGATGGAGCTGAATGACCTTTTGACCACACTCATAAATGACAACCCTCCTTCGAGATCCCCAAGCTTTTGCCTGGTGATATTGTCATAACTATCCAGCAGATTGTCTGTGAGTACATGTATCTGCTTTTCGGTTTTTTGATGTTGCGTATCTATCAGCTCTCGGATTTCTGACCTGAATTTTACGTCCAACTCATATTGCTTGATACGTGTTTTCATGGACTCATCCAGCATAGTCGATATCGTGAGCAGGGTATTGACATTGTTATTGAATTTGAGGATAGGTGCTTTTCCACCTGTGATGTTTTCAGTTATATAGGCTCTTATTGCTTTAAAACCTGATATGTCCAAATACTTGTCCAACTCTAGTTTGGCTGACACGGCATATACATTGGGAGACGTTATTCCTTTCTTGACAGCTTGAGCTTTGACTCCTTCGATATTGATCTGCAAATCTCCTTCGTCGAGGAGGTCTTTTTGCTGAAGGACAAATATGATTTTCCGATGCCACTCTACATTGATATAGTCAAAAAACTCCCACGATGATTGTCTGTAAGGATTTTTTGCTTCAAATACAAATACGATCAAGTCTGAGTAAGGGATAAATTTTTCGGTAATCTCCTGATGATGCTCTACTATAGTATTTGTCCCAGGGGTATCTACAATGGCTATTTCTTTCAGAATTTCAATAGGTTGATAGATCTTCTTTAGATAAGGATTGATGGTTTCTATCTTCTCGACTTCCCCATATACAATTTGCTGGATAGTATCAGTCATCGGCATCGGTGCTACCTTACATATCTCCTTATCAGACTCTAGCAGAGCATTGATAAAACTGCTTTTGCCTGCCTTGACTTCACCTACGATCACAAAAGTAAACGGAGCTTCCAGCTGACTCCGAAGCTCCACCAGTGTCAATTCTAGCTTATCATGCCCTACTTCCTTGGTAACATCTATGAGTTTGTCGGTAGCCAATGCCAGTTTTGTCAAGCCGAGATGCAATTCAGGATTTATTATTTCCATTTATCTATGTATTTTTAAAAAGTTTGGTTCGTCCTATTCTGATCCAAAGATTGCAAATAAAAAATAGCTTCAGGACCAGTACAAAATAAAAGGTCTAAGATACTTAGATTTGGCATAAAATCAAATTTTTGATTCCAAACCTGGGGGTAAATCCTACCGACTGACTCCGGATTTTGCCAGTCTGTATTTCGTACGTCGATGACTTGATGATAGGAGTGTTCATATGTTTTGGTAAATTGAATATCCTTATGGATCTTCAGACTTAGTAAAGTGAAATGTAAAACCGATAGATTGAAGTCAAACAAATATTCGAATCTTTGGGTAAATAAATCACTCAGTTGATCAAA
>JBATLS010000039.1:0-2243 GCA_049289435.1 Saprospiraceae bacterium
GTCTAGTGCCTGCCTGATCGCTGACAAATCATTTTTCACACCAGCATCCAGCATTTTATACTGGACTTTTGCTTCATCAGGATATCTCTCGCAAAGCTCATAAAACAAATATCTCCAATACCCCAACAGCCCGGAGTATCTTATAAAATGGTTTTCAGACTTTAGACAGGTCAGTAACCCAATAAAATTACAAACACCTTCATCCGTATATCCATATCCATGAGCCATCTCATGTGCTGCCGTAAATGGCCACTGTACGCCATGCATCCCGGGATCTATATGACCTTCTGATACAAATGGAATATATACCCCGGCAGTAGAAATTCTAAGAAGCATTCCTTGGGGAAAGAGCCTTCTCACACGCACGCGACCATGTATATGATCGCCCCATGATGTCAAAAGATCTTCCTGCACATCTCTGATATCATTCTCTATCTCGCCCCAGTTCAAAATACCCTGGAGTTCACTACTATCGCTGGTTATAGCTTTTCTTTCATGCATCAGTTCATTGGTCAAGTTAATGTATTCATTTAATAAGCCGGTAGAATCAATGTGTACATCAGCAAGTCTGAGTTGCTCTTCTATCGATGGTCTGTAATAATTGAAACCCCAGAGGAAGTAAAATAAAAAAATAGTAGTGCCTAAAAAATTTAGCCAAAATATTAAACCATTCAAAATCCAGGCCCTCAGTGACATTTCTCCGTATTTTTTGACGGCTCTATATATATTCAATACACCAAAATATACTAAAATCAAAAACAACACATAGATCACAGGTACAGGAATCAAACCAAACGTATAGTCATAAATGATCCTGACAACAGGAAATATCCATAGATGATAAAATTCAAAAAATTGAAGTTCAAACCCTAATCCAGCAATAAAATGAATGACTATTGTCAGTAAGCCAGCTAAGATCCCAAAGTGCGCTATCCATGTTTTCTTCATATCTCAAACTAGTTTTGTATTCTTACCTTCAACAAAAAATTACATTTCATAGTGTAAAATTTAATTTTATTATTCTTCAATTCACTCATTTATGTTCTGTAAAATTAAGAATAAAATGATAAAATTGCTTGCATGTATTAAAATCAAATATTTAGTTTAAAGTTTTGGGTTTTATTGAATATTCTAAATAACTTTACCATCTTGTTGCGTATTTTTTTTTTACAATGTCTTATGAATAGAAGAAGTCTCATTAAAAGCGGAATCCTGGGCTCAGGAGCTATACTTATGTCTAACCAATTGATCGATCCAAACATTTTGGATGCAAAAAAATTAAAAAATAATATTCGACATTCAGTTTGCCAATGGACATTCAGTCACGTGTCTTTGGATGAGTTGTGCATTCTTGTAAAAAAAATCGGATTTTCAGCCATAGACCTCATTGGTCCAAAAGGATGGCCTACCCTTCAGAAATACGGCATCGATTCTTCCATGTGCAATGGAGCTGAAATAAGTCTTACTAAAGGTTGGAATGATCCGCAATACCATGATACACTTATTCAAAATTATACCGAGCACATTGAATTAGTTGCAAAGGCAGGTTATAAAAATCTCATCTGCTTCAGTGGCAACAGAAATGGAATGGATGATGAAACCGGTTTAAAAAATTGTGTCGCAGGTCTGAAAAAAATAATGGCTTTGGCGGAAAAAAAGGGCGTAACGATACAAATGGAGTTATTCAATAGCAAAATAGATCATAAAGATTACATGTGCGACAAAAGTGCGTGGGGTATTGAGCTTTGCAAACAATTGGGCTCTCCTAATTTCAAACTCTTGTATGATATTTATCACATGCAGATCAATGAAGGAGACATCATCCGTACGATCAAGGATAATCACCCCTACTTCGGTCATTATCACACGGCCGGAGTACCAGGCAGGCACGAAATAGACGAAAGTCAGGAACTTTATTATCCAGCCATTATGAAAGCAATCCTTGACACTGGGTATGAGGGATACGTAGCTCAGGAATTTATCTCGACAGGAAAAACAAACGCTGACAAAGAAAAGGCACTAAGAAAAGCTATAAAAATTTGCGATATTTGATCATTAAATTTATAAAATCATAAATAAGCCATGTATTTTAATTCGGAAGGAAAAGAAGAAATCACCTATGATGCCATAGTCATAGGATCAGGTATCAGCGGTGGCTGGGCAGCCAAAGAGCTGTCAGAAAAAGGCCTTAAGACCTTGGTACTTGAGCGGGGACGGATGGTGCGGCATGGAGACTACCCTAC
>JBATLS010000040.1:0-1906 GCA_049289435.1 Saprospiraceae bacterium
GTACTGAAGTTGTTACTTTTAGCTTTCTCACTGCCATATTGAAAACAACAACAGCCTGCAATCGGAGATTCTTAATGGAGTTGCAAACTTGTTTGCAAAATACTCATTTTGATTGCAATCGGAGATTACAAGGCCATTATGAAAAGAAAACAAATGCGCCTCGCAATACTTCTTCCATTTATCAGACAGTAAAGTTGATAACTTTAAGAATGCTGAGACAAAAAATTTACATGGTGCCTAAAATATTGAGTATAGTGTGTGGTTTTATAGGAGTATTGTTGAATTGGTATGTATTTGAATTAACCTATTTCAACTTACCAAAATCAATTCCTGACTTACAACTTAGCAATGATATTATAATTTTCGTATTCTTAGCTTTTTGCTTGATAATACCATAAATCTTGGAGGATTTTCAGTATCATAATTTTTTATTATTTCTAAGAACACACTTTCAATTTGAGAATATTGTGGCTTGTCATATCTTATAAGCAGTACTGAAACATTACTATAACCATGAGAAAATACCAGATTTCCAAAGTCTTTATCTTCTGTCACAATTAACGCTCGATAATTTAAGGCCATCAAAATTACTTCTTCATCAGAAATACCAAATTTAGAGTCCCTTATAGATATATAATCAATTTTTAACTTTTTGGAAAGTTGAATCCAATATTCTTCAATATTTTCATCAAAGAGTATCATGCAAACTCAACAATTTCTTCACCTGATATTACATTTGCAGTATATTCAAAACAAGCTTGAATCTGTGTTAAATTTAAATGTGGATAATTAGATAAAATTTGATCTACTGAGTAACCACTTGCTAATTTTCTCATTATTAATTCAACTGATATTCGAGTTCCTTTAATTATTGGCTTACCAAGTAGCACTTTGGGGTCTCTGACAATCATGTTTTCAATCATCTAACATAAATTTATAAATAAAATAATCGTTGCTGATTTATGTAACCAAAAATAATTAAATAAAGTTCTTTTGTTTCTATACTTAGTATTCTTGCTCCAAATAAATGAATTAACTTACCTTTTGGATATAATGGCATTGCATTCTCCGAATGCAATATCATATATGCTTGCAATCAGAGATTACAAGGACAATAAATTATAAGGCCATCAGATAATTGCCGGGGAAATCTTCCCAATTGCTTACCAAACCCGCTTTTACAGGATTTTGGAGAATGTAAGACATACATTGTCCAACATCTTGTCATTTCGGATGTATATATCATAGCTTTCTCTTTCCTAAAAATGGCCGCTTCGATTCAAATACTTATTACAATACATTGCTGTTGGTCCTTTGATTTTCTTCATGATTTTATCCAGAGAGATATATTTCATAGCCGCTCGTCGTAGCTTCCGAGCTACGATGCAATATTATCAGGCATCTTGCCTGAGACACTATCAAAAACACCCTTCTTTAATCAGGCTGGAAGCCTTGTGATATCGTATCGTAGCGGGAGGCTACGACAAACTTGGTTTTTTTAATGGAGTTGCAAACTTGTTTGCAACATACTTATTTTGCTTGCAAACAAGTTTACAAGTCCAATAAAAAATGGGCATGAATGGTGCTTCAATCTTTGTATGCAATATACTTTACAGATTTCAATCAGAGATTATAAGTCAAGCAAAGGATACTTTTTTTAATGGAGTTGCAAACTTGTTTGCAACATACTCATTTTGCTTGCAAACAAGTTTACAAGGCCAATAGAGAATGGCCATGAATGGTGCTTCAATCTTTGAATGATATATGTCTTTTGCTTGCAAACAAGTTTGCAAGTCCAATAGATTACAAGGCCATTAAATAATTGCATGGAAAATCTTCCCAATTGCTTACTAATCCAGCTTTTACAGGATTTTCCAAAATGTAGCTGAGCACATTGTCCAACATC
>JBATLS010000041.1:0-6082 GCA_049289435.1 Saprospiraceae bacterium
ACATTCGCCTACACCATAGATACCTTCAGAATTATAAATTTTGACTACCGTATTGCGCGCATGGGTCAGTGCACCTTTGGATATGACAAATGGCTCAGTCAGTTTAATTTCTATAGGAATGATCTCAATTTTGTGTATCGTGGTGGATTTCATCTCAGTATTTTAATAAGAAAATGCAAAAATAGTTAAAAATAATGTGATAGCCTCTGACAATTATCATAGAGGGAAATGAATATAAAAAACTGTTAAAAATATATCTTAAATATTTTTTGTGCCTCGGTTCAAAACTAATCTAAGGTTTTCAGCCCCTCTTGAAGTATATTTACAAACATCCAAATGTCCTCAAAAGTATTGTACAATGGTGTTGGGGCTACTCTGATGACGTCGGGTTCTCTCCAATCAAGGATCACGCCATGCTCCATCAAGTAATAAAAGAGACTTTTGTCAGGTCTGGTCATTTGCAATGAGAGTTGACATCCTCTCTGATGAGGGTCTGATGGGGTGATGATATTGATTTTGTCACTATACATCTCATGGATCAAATACTCCAGATAAGCCGTCAATCGCATCGATTTTTCTCTCAACCTGTCGATATTAGCCTGATGGAATATCTCTAATGAAGCCTTGATCGGAGCCATAGAAAGTATAGGAGTATTGCTCAATTGCCAACCTTCAGCACTTTGGGTAGGTAAAAACTGATCACCCATCAGAAACCTAGATGCTTTATCGTGACCCCACCATCCAGCAAATCTGTGCAAAGTATCATCGTTATGATGCCGCTCATGGATAAAACATCCCGACAAGCTCCCTGGGCCTGAATTGATATATTTGTATGTACACCACACTGCAAAATCTGGTCCATCATCATGGAGGTGGAGTCTCAAATTGCCCGCTGCATGTGCCATATCAAACCCCACCTTGCAGCCATACCTATGTCCGGCTTGTGTAATAGACTTTATGTCATAGGCCTGTCCTGTATAATAATTTACTCCGCCGATGATGATTAGAGCTATTTCTTCACCATGATTTTCCAAAATATATCGAATATGATCTTCTGAAACTATTTCTTCACCTTCACCTGGAAGCAATTCAATCAAGGTCTCGCTTGGGTCATATCCATGAAATCTAATCTGACTGTCTATGGCATACCTGTCCGATGGAAATGGCGAATAATCAACCAATATCTTAAAACGATCTGTAGTCGGTCTATAAAAACTTACCATCATCAAGTGCAGATTTACTGTCAAAGTATTCATCACAATGACTTCTGAAGGTAATGCCCCTACTATTTCAGCCATAGGTTTAGCTAAAGATTCGTGATAGGTCATCCATGGCGAGCTCCCTTTGAAGTGTCCTTCCACAGCCAAATCTTTCCAATGTTCTAATTCTTTTTTTACACAGTCAGTCACCGATTTTGGCATCAACCCCAAACTATTACCACAAAAATAAATACTATCAGTGCCATCATTCGTTTTAGGTATGTGGAATAAATCTCTAAATCCCGCTAATGGATCTTCGATATCTTGTTCTAAAGCATATTGCTGGGTTAGATTCAATTCGATGTTATATTAAAAATGAAAAATACTTTGACATAAGTGCTTGTATCTCATAGCAATGATTTAGACTTATTAGGTCATTAAAATAAAAAAGAGACAAGCTATTACTAACGAGTCTCTTCTTCATATGTTTAATGACGATTGTTATTATTTTCCACCAAAATTGACTCCCAATGTCAATTCATGCGAACCATTGTTGTAGTCCTGGATGAAATTTGATGAAGTATTGTAAGAATAATAAAAATTAAGCTTTTCAATTTTGGTGCCTATCAAAAATCCAAGTCTCTCATCGGCTCCTAATGTATAGGTCACTCCACCCATTAACTTATCATCCAAAAATCCAAAATTTAAGTTTAGATCGACGTGCGTGGGTACGTTGGCCAACTTCTTCATAATAATAGATGGTGTCATAGTAATATCGGTCTGTACTTGGAGCTTATACCCCAGTTGTAAAATAAACCCAAATTCCCTATCCGGTAACTGTGAGTCTATATCACTAATACGGGAACTTACCAACGAAGGAAACGAAACACCATAAATCAGCTTATCCAGATACACCCCATACAACCCAAAAGATGCGTCAAAATATTCAGCTCCTGATAGTGCCTGCCCTATGATTGGGTCCAAAGGATCAGAATTGCCAAACCCCGACAAGCCATGTTTGATATACTCCGCAGAGAGACCTATACCTACTTGATTGGTCTCTGATTTGATCACGTATGCGAGTCCTAAAGCTCCTTTGGTAGTTTCAAGCTGCCCAAATCTATCATTGAGTATATTGACCCCTACAGCGAGTCTATTGCCCACCGGACCATTGTAAGAAAGGGTCACCGTCCTGGGTGCACCATCGATACCTGTCCATTTATTGCGGTAATTGAGCAAAATCTGGTGCATATTGGCGTGACCTACAGCACCTGGATTGATCAATTGCGGATTTTGAACTGCTTGAGTGTAGATATACCTTTCGTCAAAATATCTGGTCTGAGCTTTAACCACAGAGGCATATCCTACAATGAAGATACTGATAGCGAGTGTACAAAATATATTTTTAGTTTTCATATCGAATTTATTATGAAAGTTCTTCAATTTTTATTTGTTAATTGGATCTGAGTATGGTGACTGTACCTTTATGCACTTCTCTTCTCCCCTGACCAAAATTGACTGTGAGTACCCAGATGTATCCTCCTTCTTTGAGCGTACTACCTTTGGTATCTACTCCTTGCCAAGTATTATCATAATTGATTTGAGAATATATCACCCGTCCCCATCTATCAAATATAGAAAGATCTGAAGGGTTGCTCGTCACACAATTGATGAGAAAAATATCATTAAATCCATCTCCATTGGGGGTCATGACGGAAGTACCAGTATAACAGTCTCCACCTATATCACATAGTTCTACCTCGATATTGGTCAATCTCAGTTCGCAGGCATTGGCATCTGTGACGGTGACATTATAAAATCCGACTCCTATGTTTTCTATTTTATTGTCCAAATCGGCGAGTCCAAACCAGCTAAATCCATAATTGCCAGCTCCTGTGCTATTGAGGTTTAATTCAATAGACCCTTCCTCTTTGTTTGACGCCGAACACGTTACACTTGGTACAGCAGCCAGTTTGGAAGGCTGAGTGATGATGATGGGTGATGAAGTGACGGTACCTTTCGAATTGGTGGCTTCAATCGTATAAGTCGCAGCTACTAATCCGGTAAATGAAATATCAGATACGCTGACAGATGTAGATCTGATCGTTTGACTACCTGATTTGAGGACGACAGTCACAGGGAATGAGCCTTCTGACAATTTGGCTGTGATGGTACCATTGTTTTCGCCAAAACATTTGATGCCAAATCCATTGAAAGTGGACGAAACCGCAGCTGATCCAAATTTTGGCGCAACTTCAACCGGTGCTTTTATACCTATGACGATATTTGACCTGACCGCCGAACATCCATTGACATCTGTGACAGTAACGTTGTATGTACCAGCTCTCAGATTATTGGCATCTATAGATCCTGATGTATTGCCATCAGCGATAGAAGTGGGTCCGGACCATATGGTTTTGTAATTGGGTGATCCACCTGTGATAGTGAGGGATATCTTGCCATCTGCTGCTGTTGTGCTGGTAGCCTCAGTAATGGCCGAAACAGATATGTCCACAGCACCCGTAGGCTCAGTGATGGTCACGGAGAGTGTTTTAGTGCCTGCTGGAGTCGCCCCATCAGAAACTGTCACTGTATATACTCCTGCTTTTACGCCTTGTGGATTGGATCCGGTAAGACCCCCCGTCCATGCATACGTGTAGGTAGGGCAGCCGCCAGTAACAT
The DNA here is from genome assembly GCA_049289435.1 of Saprospiraceae bacterium. GTDB lineage: Bacteria > Bacteroidota > Bacteroidia > Chitinophagales > Saprospiraceae > OLB9. Next base: position 3,882 of record JBATLS010000041.1, read on the forward strand.
TTATTTGGACGCCGCCGTCTGATCCGCCTTTACATTTCACGTTGGTGATGGCGGAAGTAACCAACAGCTCTGTCTGTACACTTGTCACCGTGAAAGAGGCAGCTGCAGTACATCCTTTACTATCTGTCACCGTGACGGCATATACTCCTGCGTTTAAGTTTGTCAGATTTCCTGTATTTCCTTGACTCGGAGCCCAGCTATAGGTCAAAGCTCCATTTGCACCTGTGACAGCACTTATATTGATGGCGCCTTTTGCCGAACATGAGCCATTGGTCACCACTCCGGTAGAAGGTATGACAATTGCAGATGCCTGACTTGTGACGGTATAAGTACCAGTAGCCGAGCAACCCTTAGTATCCGTCACTGTGACGGTATAAGTACCTGCATCCAGATTGGTTGGATTAGCCGTATTGCCTAAACTAGATGTCCAGGCATAGGACAATGCACCTGTTCCTCCTGTGATACCTGTGATATTTATAGCACCCTTGGTGGTACATATGACATTGGTAATAGTATTGGTAGTAGGTATGGTAAGTACATTCGGTTGATTAGTCACCGTAAATGACGCAGTAGCTGTACAGCTCTTGGAGTCAGTCACTGTAACGGTATAAGTACCTGCATTGATGTTGGTAGGATTGGCAGTAGTACCTAAAGTAGATGACCATACATAGGTGAAACCTCCGTTGCCACCAGATGTAGTACTGATATTGATAGATCCTTTGTCATTGCATATGGCATTGGTGACTACACTGGCTGTAGGTATGACTATGGGAGTTGGTTGAGTAACTGTAGCTGTCCCCGTACAACAGACCATACCATTAAATAAAACTTCATAAGTATATACCCCCGCTGGAACTCCAGACAAGTTGCAACCTAAAGTCACCGCCGCAGCAGGTTTTACTATAGTGCCTGATGCATTTTTCCATACGCAGGTATGGTTGGCAAGATTGGTGCCTGTGACGGAGAGGTTTACACTACCGTTGTTACCCCCTGGGCAACTGACAGCAGTGATTGCTCCTAGTGTACATGTAGCTGAACATACTTCTACCACAGTCGTACATTTGACAGAACCGTTTTCTCTGCTCGATGACAATTGGACATTTCCTTGTCCTATCATATCCGGCAATTCAGTGATGGTCACCGGGATGGGATCGAGACATTCTTTTATTTTAAAACAAATTTGAAATAATTTGTGATTGGTCGCTTTTGTGATGGGCGAGCTATTAGGCGCAAGCCACGAAAAAGTTAATGAACTTGTAGTATTCGAAAAAGAAGATGAATTCAGCCCATCAAGGTCATATGCATCTGTTTTGACAAATTCCAAATGATTGGCATTCCAACCAAATTTAACTGTAGAACCAATAATATTGGTAAATTTATCGACAGTCACATCGAGGCAAACATTTGCATTTAGTAATCCAGATACGGTACCCACTTTTACTGCTACTGCATCTTGTGGGGGTGCACTGGTCACGTTTACTTGACCAAATATATTACACACTGGTACCTCGCCACTATCTTTTGACCACTCTGTGACCAACGAACCTTGTCCGACCTCTATACAAGATGTCGTACCAGCACTTGCCAATACTTTGAAGCAGAGCTCCATGATCACGGTATTGCTTGCAAGAGTCAGCGGCACTGATGGTTCTGGATTTGACCAAATGTATATCAGACTACCATTGGGAGCATTGGCAGTATTAAGGGTGCCTGCGAGCCCTGGCAATCCTCCAGTATTAGGTATTTTAACTTCTGTAAACTGTAGTTCGGAAGACTTCCATCTGATACTGCCCTGACCTGATTGGATAGCATTGAAGTTTCTGACAGTGATAGGCACACAAATGGTCTTATCCTTTTCAGTAGTGACAGTACCTCCTACAAATGTCAGATTGGATGCATTGGCACAAACAGGACTGGTACAACCCGTTGGAGGTGGTGAATCTCCCTTGATAGTTATAGTTCCTTTTACACCAGCAACGGGCTTTTCTAATAAGTCAAGACCATAAAAGTCCGCTTTTCTTGGAATATTGGTTACTGATACATCGGCTTTTGATCCTTTAGCTCCTTTTGTATTAAACACTATACTAAACAACCTTCCACCATTGGGTAATGTTTTTCCTGTACCTTGACTAACAAACCAGGAGAAAGTGATCTGTCCTTTTTTCACCCCCACTCCATTTGGGCCAGAAACAGCCTCTGAA
>JBATLS010000042.1:0-15097 GCA_049289435.1 Saprospiraceae bacterium
GTTAGCGACAGATGATGAGAAATTTTACAACATAACCATATCAGGAAATATTATTTTTGCGTTAAAAATCATGGATGGATGTTAAAAAAAATCAATTGTTAAATGGTAATGGGTAGAGCTACTTTCACTTTGTGGTATGAGTGGTTGGCCATGATAATCAGTCCGACCCAAATCTTTTGCGCTGATCCATCATCAACACTTCAAAATGAGAGCAGCATAAATCTTGCATTGCGCCGGACAGCTGACATCCTTTTGCGGTCTGCCGGTGATCAGGATAGCCAGATCCCTTCAGTATCCAAAGTCAGTGAGGGTGTTTGGAAAGTAATGATCCCCAGCGAATTCAATTATGATACTCTCCCATCTGTATTGCAGTCTTCTCTCGATATGTATGGCATAAGCCACCATTATCAGGTATCTGTAAGAAGATGTGCTGACGAAGAAATCGTGCTTGGATACCATAAATTGGATATTATCAATAGATCCAATGTCCCTTGCCAAGGCCGACCCATGGATGAAGGGTGCCACTACCTCCAAATAGCATTTATCGATACACCGGCCTCCAGAACTGAATTATCTTCAGGTATCTACCTTGGCTTGATACTTATAGGTCTATTCACATCGGGTATTTGGTACATGAAAAAAAGGTCAAATGGTTCCCCTCCAGAGCAAGCAATATCCAACCAAAATGCCATAAAATTTGGTAATTCTTCGCTGGATGTGGAGAATCAAATGCTCGTTGTGCAGGATAAAACCCAAAAATTGACTTTCAGAGAGACCAAGTTGCTGGAGCTTTTTGTGACCAATATCGACCAACTGCTGGAAAGAGACACCATACTGCAACGTGTGTGGGCGGATGAGGGCGTCCTGGTGAGCAGAAGTGTTGATGTGTTTGTATCACGTCTTAGGAAAAAACTGATCAACGACTCATCTCTACGCATAGCAGTCGTCCATGGTGTAGGCTATAGACTAGAAAGTACTGAAGTCTTCGGCTGACTTCCTATCACTCATCCACCCTAAACTTAAATCCCACACGGGGTATATTTTCTATTCCGATAGTAGTGTCCGACGATAAAAACTTGCGCAATCGGGATATAAATACATCGAGACTCCTGCCAAGAAAGTAATCATCTTTTCCCCATAGAGCTATCAGGATGTCTCTTCTTTTGATGAGTTTGTTTTTATTCTTTACAAAATAGATGAGCAACTCTGATTCCCTGCCTGTGAGCCTCGTCGATTCGTTGTTCGACACAAGCATCAGATCATTGGTATCGAGAGTAAATAGACCGATTTGATATACTGAGTCATCGTTGGATAATTGCTCTTGTGGAGCAGTCCGTTTCATAAATATATTGACCTTTAGCAACAATTCTTCGATACTGAATGGTTTGAAGATATAGTCATCCCCTCCCAGTTGCAATCCTTCGAGTTTGTCTTGTATTTGTATTCTGGCTGATACAAATATGATGGGGATGAGCGGATTTTTATCTCTGATGGCTCTTGTCAGCGAAAACCCATCCAGATTGGGCAACATCACATCTACGATACAGATATCAAAATCCAAAGTATGGAAGGCTCGCAGTGCCTCATCACCTTTGGCAAAGTGATGTACTGTATGTCCTGCGATCTCAAGGCAGTCTTTCACTACAAAACTAAGATTGTGGTCGTCTTCTACATAAAATATCCTGGCCATATTGCTTAATTTTTTAAAGGTATTGTGATCGTAAATACTGTCCCCATCCCGATCATGGAATCCACATCAATCTCCCACTTATGTGCATCTGCTACTTGTTTGACATAAAACAAGCCCAGCCCAAATCCTTTCACATTGTGCGTGTCACCCTTAGGGATTCTATAGAATTTATCGAAAATTTTTTTGATCTCTTTCTTATCTATTCCTTCCCCATTGTCCTGTATGGAAATCTTCAGTTTTCTGTTTTTGGAAGTTGTTTCCACACTGATTTCTGCTTTCATAGGAGAATATTTAACAGCATTCTCTAGTATATTGCATATGACGTTGGTGAAGTGGACTTTGTCGGCATCAATGATATGATGCACAGCTTCCAGATGCACTTTGAATTCGACTGGGTATTCATGTTCCGCATGCGACATATTGTGGACCGCTTGTGAGATGATCTCATGCACATCCAATGGCTCAAGATGCAAATCAAATTTGTTTTTTTCCAACTTGGTCACATGCAGGACTTTCTCGACTAAGGTGTTTAAGCGCTGGGTTTCCACTCCTATGATTTCGGTATAGGTCGCCAGCCTTTTGGGATTTTTGATGATATCAGGATCAGCGATCGCTTGCTGTATGACGGAGATGGTCGTAATAGGCGTCTTAAATTCATGGGTCATGTTGTTGATAAATTCTCTCTGGACTTGAGATATCGACTTTTGGTTGAATACTATAAACAATGCAAATACAAAAAATAATACCAATAGCACCAACACAAAGGATGTGATCATCCACATCGGTATGTTGTTCATAGAAATGATCGGGTAGTGTGGAAAACTCACACTAAAATAATAGTCCAAACCTTCAAATTTGGGTAGGTCAGGAGTTGTGAATGATTTTTGTGGATTCTTTTTTTGGATGTAGTTGCAATATACCAGCGCATTGTCCTCACAGCTAAAGATACTGTACTCTACGTCCTGATTGATATTGAAATAATCAAAAACCGTCTTCAGGTAGTGATCCAGCAATGCAGCGTCAATTTCGCTATTGACCTGAACGATATAGTGCCTTGGATCTATCTTGATGACAGGATTGTGCGTCAGAAAATTGGTCTTATTTTTAATAGAAATCTTCTCTGCAACCTGACGGAGTGCCACATTGATGGTGTGTTCAAACTGATTTTCGGAGATGGTAAAGGCTTGCCTGACCCAAAATATTTGGATCATAAAAATACTGATGATGGCTATGATTCCTAAGCCTGTCAGCCATTTTATGTGATTACCTTTCACTGATATACATTGTTGAGAGATCAAATATAAAGCTACTTTACAACTTCTTAAGCTATCTTATCCTGCTTAACATGAGGATAACATTGGTCACCCATACCATTAACAGCAGGCATCGTCAGATGAGCCTACCTTTGTTTTGATAATACTTCTTAAATCATTTAAATATTTTATCTTATGAAAAATGTAATTTTTGTTTGTTTCATGGCCTTTGCCTCTATCTCATTGTTGCAAGCCAATGGTGACAGCACTCCTGGAGACAAAGGCGCTCGACTGTCATTTGAGATGACTACAGTGGACTATGGCACCGTAACGAAAGACAGCGACCCTGTCAGATTTTTTAATTTTACCAACACTGGCGACCAACCATTGATCATCATGGACGCTAAAGGAAGTTGCGGCTGCACCGTACCATCATTTCCCAAAGATGCCATTGCACCCGGCAAGACGGCACAAATCGAGGTGAGATACGACACCAAAAGAGTCGGAGTCATCAACAAAACCATCACCATCATATCCAATGCTGGTGATCCGGTACTGCTTCAGATCAGGGGCGAGGTAGTAGCTACCAACTAAGACATTGTTTTGGTTCGGTCATTTCATTATACACCGGTATTCACTCATTGGATATCGGTGTATATTTTTTTTGAGTGATGATAATATCAAAAAAGGGATTTATAGTTTGTATCAGTTGGTCGAACTGAGTCGCAAGAGTACTTATAAGCGAATACTCAAGTTTGAAGCTTTTAATAAACCTAAAACTTATAACCTATGCAACCTATATAATGCTGATAATCAATGTATACGTCTGAAATTGTGATCACTATTGCAGTAAGTATATACAATTGTTAGAATAAAAATATTGACATTCCACCAACGATTTGACATTGAAATTCGTCTTAAGTATGTACACTATTTTTTATTTCAAAAGTTGTTGGTAGCTTCAATCTTTGTGTTATTTAAACCTGTGGACTTAAAATTTCAAAAGTAGAATCATGTCAAAATCATTCATTTTTATATTGCTCCTATTTATCTCCATGGCCTCTTGCCAAAAAGATACTGACGACTATACTGATGTAACCATCCAGGGGTACGATCTGAGATTGTGTGCTTGTTGTGGAGGGTTGCTTGTAGAGATAGATGCGCCAATAGATGGGATCCATGGGGATGTGTACCAATGGTACCAAAAGCACAATAAACATGGCATCACAGGTGAAACAAAATTTCCAGTCAAAGCCAAGATAAAATTTTATCATCTGGCGGAGTCTTGCGTAGCATCCACTGGCGAAATAGAGATTACAGATCTAATCTTGAAATAAGGCAGGAACTATAAAAAAAATTACGCCAATGAGCTAGATTTCAGTCTTTAGGATGCTTCTCTTTCACGCATCTAAATACATAGCCAGGTGGAATATTGATGGGAACATTGTTGATATGTACATTTCCAAATATAGATTTATACATCTTACTGATTTTTTTAGCATAGTGCATTTGGATGAAAAGTCCGTTGGTCCTAAGCACTTTTTTGCTAAGGATCAGTATCTCTTGGGTCAACTCATCAGGTAACATCATAAATGGTAGGGCTGATATGATGGTATCGACCTGATGAATACCATGTTTTTGCAAGTGGGCTTCCATATATTGAGCACCATCATTGATGAGTGTCATACGATGGTCATTTATTTTGGAGACCACTGCACACAACTCTGGGTTGATCTCAAAGACATACAATCTGGCATTGGGCGACATTTTATGCAGGATGTGAGACGTGATCACACCATCACCTGCCCCCAACTCAACAATGACAAGGTCTTTATTATGATCTATAAAGTGGGTCATTTTGGCACACATGGCCGAGCCGCTTCTAATCACCGTACCCATCTGCTGAAAATTTTTCAGACTATGCCACAAAAATCTTATCTTCTCCAATCCGACAAATTTATAATTATTAGCCGTAGTAACAAGGTGATGAGGTATTGTATCAGTCGATGCCTAACCTCCCAAACAAACTGCTAAGGTAGCTAATATATGACAATCTTTTGAGTATTTAAAAATTTATTGGAAGAAGAATATAGCAAAATTCATAACTTATTTGTGTCCGAATACAATACGTATATGTAAGATTTTATATACTTTTGACTTTTTTTATCGAGATTTAAGTTAGGCTTTGTTATTATGGTTCAATTGAGAAGGATAATAGTCATTTTTTTATTTTTTTATACTTTTATATTGAATGGTCAAGCACCTTATATGCTCAGAGGAGATCAGGCTTACCATACGTATGACAGACTGGAAATCATGCGGTGGTGTGATACTACTTTGGTCAATGGTATCAACAATTATGATCGAAAGGAATTAGTCAATTTTCTGAGATCCAATACCATTAATGATCAGATGTCCCCCAAAGATAGGTATGATTTAAGACACATATTTGCCGATAATATAGAATTCCTGGCCGCTACATTGCCCATATCTACTGACAAAATGGACTCATCTGAAGTAGTATTCAGATCATCACGCTACAACTCACTGCCTACAGATGTCAAGGATGATCAGGTTGCTGCATATGTGACTGCTCCTGTGCTAAAGTATTTTTACAAAACGAAAGCCAATTTTTTGACACTAGAGACTCCTTCATTCAAAGCATATATCAACCCCGTCCTCCAATTGACCTATCTGGATGAAGCCAATAGTGAGCGCATAGTCTTTCAGAATACCAGAGGCATAGACATCAGAGCATATATCGATGACAAGGTGTACATTTATACCCAATTTCTTGAAAATCAACGCAGCTATATGATTTTTGTAGAAGATAGGATTCAAAAGTTTGGTACTATACCTGGCCAGGGTTTTTGGAAAAGCTACGAATCCACCATCATTGGCAATCTCCAGGGATATGATTTTTTCAATGCGAGAGCCTATATTGGATTTAATCCAGTAAAAAGCATCAATGTGGAGTTTGGTCATGGCAACCATTTCATAGGCAACGGGGTGAGATCATTATTGCTGTCAGACTATAGCCACAATTATCTGTACCTGAAATTGAATACCAGGATTTGGAAATTTCAATACCAAAATCTATTTGCAGAATTGGCTCCAACGTCCACATTGCTGAATCCGGGTGATCAGTTATTGCCCAAAAAATATACTGCCACCCATTATTTGGCCTTCAAACCGAACACTACTTTTGAAGTGGGTCTTTTTGAGACGGTTATTTTCTCCAGGGTCAATCATTTCGAATTTCAATATCTCAATCCAGTCATCTTATATCGTGCTGTAGAACATTTTTTGGACAGCCCGGATAATGTCATTCTTGGACTCAATCTCAAGTGGAATCCCATCAAAGGGATATCACTATACGGCCAGTTTGTCATGGATGAATTTAAACTTTCGGAAGTCAAAAAACAATCGGGGTGGTGGGCCAATAAATTTGGAGGCCAAATAGGGTTGAAGTATATCAATGCGTTCGGAATAGACCATCTGGATCTGCAGGTAGAGTACAATGCAGTCAGGCCATATACCTACGCCCACAGAGACACTTTACCATCATTGCCCAATGTGTCAGTGGCCAATTACAGTCACTCCAACCAACCTTTGGCACATCCCCTGGGAGCAAATTTTAAGGAATTGTTGATCATCGGAAGGTACAAGCCACATGATAAATGGTATCTCCAATGTCGTGCATTGATGACCACCTATGGTGATGATCGGGTAGGTGAAAACTGGGGCGGAAATATATTGCTTCCGTTGGAGACTCGTGAGATGGATTTTGACAATGTCATAGGACAAGGCCGAAAAATAGACATTGCAGCCATCAATCTGGATGTGAGCTACGAAGTATTTCATAATTATTTTATCGATCTGCAGGGTATGTGGCGGCAGAGCAAATCTGATGATACCCAATCACAGCATTATCTGGGTGGTGGATTCAGGATTAATATCTCTAATATAACTTATGATTATTGATTTTGACCCACAGGTTATACAATCACATCCCAAATTAGTAACTTTGCGCTCATATGAATAATCTTAAAGAAATTGCAGAGAAGAGGGTACTGATCATGGATGGCGCCATGGGAACGATGATACAGAGGTATAGACTTACTGAAGATGATTTCAGGGGTGAGCAGTTTAGTCACCATCATTCTGATCTGAAAGGAAACAATGATCTGCTTTCATTGACCCGACCTGATATCGTATCTGACATCCATAGAGCTTATCTGGATGCGGGAGCAGATATTATAGAGACCAATACCTTCAATAGTACCAGGATATCTCAGTCTGATTATCATTTGGAAGAGTATGCCTATGATATTAATCTTCAATCTGCAAGGATTGCAAAAAAGGCAACGGAAGATTTTACGGCTTTAGATCCTGATAAACCCAGATTTGTAGCTGGTGCCATTGGGCCAACCAACAAAACAGCTTCGATATCTCCGGATGTCAATAATCCTGGTTTTAGAGCCATTACATTTGATGAGTTGGTGGACAATTATTATGAACAAGCATCTGGATTGATGGATGGTGGAGTTGATATTTTGCTTGTGGAGACCGTATTCGATACGCTCAATTGTAAAGCCGCCTTATTTGCCATTCAAAATCTCAAAGAAGAAAGGCATTCTGACATACCTGTCATGGTATCTGGCACGATCACCGATGCATCCGGTAGGACATTGAGCGGTCAGACAGCCGAAGCTTTTTATATTTCGGTAGCGCATGCAGACTTGTTTTCGATTGGGCTAAATTGTGCTCTTGGTGCCAAAGAATTGCGACCTCACATGGAAGACATCAGCAATATAGCAGATTGTCTGGTCAGCGCATATCCTAATGCAGGCTTACCAAATGAACTTGGCGCCTACGACCAAGGACCAGAAGAGATGACGGCACTCATCAGAGAATTTGTATCATCAGGACTGGTCAATATCATCGGCGGATGCTGCGGCACCACTCCCGACCATATCAGAGCGATGGCCGAAGCCGTAAAAGGCCTTCCCACCAGAAAAATACCTTCTAAAAAAAGATTGACTTCATATGCGGGTTTAGAGCCACTGGTAGTGAGAGAAGATCTCAATTTCATCAATGTGGGGGAGCGCACCAATGTGACAGGATCGCGCAAATTTGCACAGTTGATTGCTCAGGACAGGTACAATGACGCGCTTTCAATAGCTGCCCAGCAAGTAGAAAATGGAGCACAGATCATAGATATCAATATGGATGAGGGGTTACTTGATTCAAAAGCAGCTATGCAGAAGTTTTTGCACCTGATCATGTCAGAGCCTGAGATCGCCAGAGTACCAGTGATGATCGACTCTTCCAAGTTTGACGTCATCGAAGCAGGACTCAAATGCGTACAGGGAAAATGCATCGTCAATTCTATCTCCATGAAAGAAGGAGAAGACGAATTCAGGAGACAAGCCAATTTATTGAGAAAATATGGTGCTGCGGCTGTAGTCATGGCTTTTGATGAGCAAGGGCAAGCCGATACCACAGAAAGAAAAGTACAAATTTGTCAACGGGCTTACAAAATACTTACCCAAGAGATTGGGTTTCCAGCGGAGGACATCATCTTTGACCCGAATATATTTGCTATAGCTACAGGGATCAATGAGCACAATGATTATGCTATTCATTTTATAGAAGCAACGAGACAGATCAAAGCGACCTGCCCTGGAGTGAAGATTAGCGGTGGAGTGAGCAATATATCGTTTTCTTATCGTGGCAATGACAAAGTGCGTGAAGCCATGCATGCTGCTTTCTTATATCACGCCATCAAAGCTGGTATGGATATGGGCATCGTCAATGCTGGTATGATCGAAGTTTATGAAGAAGTGGACAAGGAACTATTGACACTGGTAGAAGATGTATTGTTCAATAGACACGAAAGAGCTACTGAAGAATTGACCAATTATGCCGATAGGGTAGCGGGTGGCGGCAAAGTCATTACTAAAGACCTAAGATGGCGCGAAAGTACCGTCGAGGAGCGGCTATCTCATGCATTGGTCAAAGGTATTACAGATTTTATAGATGAAGATACAGAAGAAGCCAGACAAAAATATCCTGCGCCATTGCATGTCATAGAAGGTCCATTGATGGCGGGTATGAATATCGTAGGCGACCTATTTGGGGCTGGAAAAATGTTTTTGCCTCAGGTCGTCAAGAGTGCCAGAGTCATGAAAAAATCAGTCGCTTATCTGACGCCATATATCGATGCTGAAAAGGCTTTGACTGGCAGCTCTGCGAAGGGTAAAATCCTGATGGCCACTGTCAAAGGAGATGTACACGACATAGGAAAAAACATAGTAGGTGTTGTCTTGGCTTGCAATAATTATGAAATCATAGATCTCGGGGTCATGGTCTCTGCTGACAGGATATTGCAGGCTGCCAGAGAGCATCAGGTGGATGTGATAGGTTTGAGTGGTTTGATCACCCCTTCGCTGGATGAGATGGTACATGTCGCCAAAGAAATGAAAAGACAAGGATTCACACTGCCATTGTTGATCGGTGGAGCCACGACATCCAAGACTCATACCGCCTTAAAGATTGATCCACAGTATGGTGGCGGAGTTATTCACGTATTGGATGCCAGCAGGTGTGTCGGAGTAGTGAGTCAACTTTTGTCAAAAGAAGGAGATACATCATCTACATTTGTCATGAATGTAAAGAATGATTATGATGATCTGAGAATCAAGAGATTATCTAATACGAGTGATAAAGAGTATGTGACCATTCAGGAAGCTAGAGAAAAAAAAGTTGTAAAAGATTGGTCAGAGTACGTACCAAAGATTCCGAAAGAACTCGGAGTCAAAGTGTGGAATGATATCAGTATAGATACATTGATTCATTATATCGATTGGACACCCTTTTTTGCAAGTTGGCAACTCAAAGGCAAATTCCCCGTTATATTTGATGACGAATATGTAGGTAAAGAAGCGCAAATACTGTATGATCATGCCCAAGAGTTGCTCGCCTTGATAGTAAAAGAGAATAGACTTCAGGCAAGTGCGGTCACTGGGATATGGGAAGCGAATAGTCAGGGCGATGATGTAGTCTTATATGCCGAAAATGAAAATAAATCGGCCAATACTGTCCACTTTCTCAGACAACAACGCAAGAAAGCGGATGGACTTCCATATTTGTGCCTATCAGATTATATCATGCCAGCAGGCCGAAATATAAAGGATTATTTCGGTGCATTTGCAGTCACTGCAGGTATTGGGATCGAGCCTTGGGTCAAGAAATATGAAGATGAGCACGACGATTACAATGCGATCATGATGAAGGCACTGGCTGACAGATTGGCTGAGGCTTTGGCTGAATATCTTCATCTGAAAGTCAGAACAGACATTTGGGGTTATGCCAATAGTGAACAGCTGGATTATGAAGCACTCATCGCAGAGCGTTATGCGGGGATCAGGCCAGCACCTGGATATCCAGCTTGTCCTGATCACACAGAAAAAGACATCTTGTGGGATCTCATGGATGTGGAGCATCATACAGGTATGATATTGACCGAAAGCAAAGCGATGTACCCAGCAGCATCTGTAAGTGGTTGGTACATTGGTCACCCCGAAGCCAAATATTTTGGTCTGGGGAATATTGCAAAAGATCAGGTCCAGGATTATGCTAAAAGGAAGAAAATGGACGTTAAAGATATAGAACGATGGCTTTCGCCCAATTTGAATTATGATATTTAATACCAGTATATGTTTGAAATGTAAAAATAAATCTGATCAATAGAGATTATAAAAGAATCCAAACTTCAGGTGAAATTCTAAATGAAGCGAAAAAATATCAAAAATATTGAATGAAATGATATACCGATACATACTACTTATTTTTTTAAGCTGCGCAAGCGTGGTTAGTTATAGTCAATCCATCAATGAAGCTGCTGCACGTGCTGAACTCGAAAAACGAGGATATGATGCAGACAGGTTCAAGCAGGAAATGATCAAAAAAGGAGTCAATCCAGAAGCTATTGACCCAAACAATCTGGTGGATGTAGCCAGAGCAAAAAAAGCTGCTGAAGAAGTCATGACCATACTGGATGCAGAAAAAAAAGCTAAAAGCACAGGAGATCAGCCTCTGGCGACAAAAAATACACCTGTGACAGAGCCACCATCCAAAACAGATAATACCCGCTCCGTAGATGATAAAGGTAAGTTGACCAACCAAACTAAGGATATTCAAAAAGCCGTCAAGGAAGGAGCCACCATCGAAGAGGCCGTATCAGAAAAACTGCAGGAGGTGGCCAAAGAAAAGTTGCCACCAGCTCAGACATACGGTCAGCACATATTTAGAGATAAGTCTTTACTGCTATTCAGAACCGCCGAAGATGCCAAACCTACCAAGGCGTATGTTTTGGGGCCAGGTGATCGGGTAGCAGTCTCTATATGGGGTACATCTACTGTCAATTTCGCATCAGAGATTCAGAAAGATGGGTTTATCCAGCCTACTGATTTACCTCGGATTTACATTTCGGGTTTGACGCTTGGGAAGGCTGAAGATCAACTTTATACCTATCTGAGGCGATATTACTATTTCACAAAAGAAAATTATGAGCTGACGGTCACCACAGCCAGAACGCTGAATGTCAATATCCTTGGTGAAGTTTTCAATAATGGCACCTTCAATGTATCCTCCGTCAATACAGCTTTCAATGCGCTTATCGCAGCTGGGGGACCCAATGACATAGGTAGTGTTCGTAAAATTCAACTCTTGAGAGTAGGTCAAAAACCAAAAACACTGGACGTATATCAATATTTACAAAATCCTATAAGCAGTCAGGATTATTATTTGTCCGAAAATGATTATATCAATGTGCCTGTAGCAGAAAAACTGATCAATATCTCAGGAGCCATCAATCGACCATTCAGGTATGAGCTATTAGAAAAAGAGCACCTGATGGAACTCATCAAGTTTGCTGGAGGACTCAAACCAAATGCTCTCAAAGGCAACTTGCAGGTGAAGCGTATAGAAAATGACTCAGTGCGTATCATAGATGTAAATTTTGGTGATCTGGAGAAAAACAATAAAAACTTCATCCTCATCAATGGTGACGAAGTAGTCATCCAGCAAATCAACGAGAACCTAAAAAACGAGGTAAATATAACAGGAGCAGTAGAAAATCCTGGCATATACGCTTTGACCAATAATGACAAAATCTCAGACCTCATCAACAAAGCGGTACTTCAGAGCAATGCAGTGACTGATATAGCATACCTGAAAAGATACAACGATGACTTCAAAACCATCCGATATGAATTTATCAATATTAGTAACATCATTCGTAATCCCTCATCAGCAGAAAATTTGATACTAAAGAAGGGGGACGAATTGACGATTTCTTCCAAGGCTAGTTTTTCTGACAATTATGAAGTCTCTGTAGAAGGTGCCGTTCGGACACCTACAAAATTCAAGCTGGACACGGACAAAAACCTGAAAGTGTCAGATGCCTTGTTTTTTGCAGGAGGACTAAAATCAGAAGCCATCAAAGAATTTGCTTATATCTTTAGGGTAAATCAAAATGATGCAAAGACACAGGAATATATATCTCTTGATTTGAAAAAAATACTTAGTGACCCATCATCTGCCGCAAATATAGGACTAGAGCCTAGAGACAGATTGGTATTTTACGAAAGTGGAAATTATATAGATGAGACTTTTGTGACGGTGGCGGGAGCAGTTAGGTCTCCTGCTGAGTTTTTGTACCATCCTAGTCTGACGCTCAAGGATGCATTGTTATTGGCAGGTGGTGTGCGTCAGGAAGCAGATCAGGATCGGATAGATGTGTATAGACTCCAATTTGAAAATAACAAATCTGTCCGGGTATTGGTGGCCAATCTGAGGATAGACAGTGACTACAATATCAAAGGAGGAGGTGATAATTTTTCATTACAACCATTTGATCAGATATTTGTACGAACTGCTCCGGAGTTTGAACTCCAACGCAATATATTTGTCAATGGGGAGGTCAAATATCCAGGTACATATGCCCTCATGATTGATAATACTCGACTCTCATCCATCATCAACGATGCAGGCGGACCTACCCAAGAAGCTTTTCTGAAAGGAGCAACACTGGTAAGAGGTAAAGAAAACATTGGTTTCGTCATCATAGACCTCGAGAAGGCCATCAAGAACCCCCAGTCTTATGAAGACATCATACTCCAGGACGGTGACGAAATCAGTATTCCTAAGATCAATAATATCGTTTCTATCACTGGTGCCACCAAAGCTTACGAATTGTATCCAGACAAAATTTTAAATCAAAATAAAATTCAAGTGCCCTATAGAAGTGGTAAATCGGCCAAATATTATATCGATGAATATGCTGGTGGTCTGGCCAAAAATGCTTCTTACAGTAAGATCTCGGTGATAGATGCTTCAGGCAAGGTCACCAAGGCTAAGAATTTTTTATTTTTCAGATCTTATCCCAAGGTAGGCCCTGGGGCAGAAGTACGAATAGGGTTTAAAGACACTAAGCCAGTCAATGAAAAGGGTGGAGAGAAGGAAGATGTCAAATGGGGAGATATTTTGGCCAATTCCATAGCTCAAGCTACAGCGATACTTTCCATCATTTTATTGATCCAAAATGTCAATTGATTAAATAATTCACTTATCTTTGAGTAATTATTGTACTCAATATGCTAGAGACACTGATATCATCCAAGACCCGAATCAAGCTATTGCTGAAGTTTTTTCTCAATAGCAAAGCGACCTCCTACCTCAGAGGATTGGAGGCCGAGTTTGGTGAATCATCCAATGCAATCAGGATAGAGCTCAATAGATTTGAGAAGGCTGGCATGCTGACATCCTTTGTCAAAGGGAATAAAAAATATTTTACAGCCAATACAGAACACCCCCTTTTTAATGAAACCCACAATCTGATATTGAAGTACATTGGATTCGACAAGATCATTGATACCATCATAGAAAATCTGGGTGAATTGCGCAAAGTATATGTCACTGGTGCCTTTGCCAAAGGTATAGACGATAGCATTATTGATTTAATTTTTGTGGGAGACATCAACAGGCCATATTTGGCGGAGCTGGTAGAGAAAGTCGAAAAGCATATCAAAAGACGGATCAGATACATAGTATATCAGGAAGAAGAATTAGAAACTCTCCATTGGGAAAATAAAAATGCGCAGGCACTGTTGTTATGGGAAAGTTGATAGTGGACAAAAAAAATAAGGCCCAAACTGTGCGAAGTAGCACTCCAATAGTTGTAGATCAGCTATCTAAAGTGGAGCAAAGATGGTTTGCGGTTTATACCAAGTATAAGTGCGAAAAATATGTGGCCCAGCAACTGTTAAAGAAGAAGGTGGAAAGCTACCTTCCGATCATCACTAAGACTAAGAGATATACCCGAAAGATCAAACACTATGAAGTCCCTTTGATCAATTGTTATGTTTTTGTAAATATCACAAGAGATCAGTATATATCTGTAGTGGAGACAGAATATGTGATGAAGTTTTTGAGAAGTGGTAAAGATCTGTTGGCCATACCACAAGATGAAATAGATATCTTAAAGAGAGTGGTAGGAGATGTAGAAGAGGTCAGAATGATAGAAAAAATTCACTTTGATCAAGGGGAAGAGGTAGAAGTCACTTCAGGACAATTGACAGGAATGAAGGGCAAAGTGATTTCGCAAGAAGGTAAGCGCACTTTTGTAATAGCTTTAGAGACGATGGGATACGAATTGATGATCAAAATAGATCACAACTTGCTTAGACCATTGAATAATAAATATCTTATAGCCTGATATACAGGAAGTAAGATCAATAGATGGATGTTTTGGAAGATGAAGTACATGCGACTTATCAACGGCGAAGCCATTTTTTGAAATACGAAGTATGAAGTACGAAGTACGAAGTACGAAATACGAAATACGAAATACGAAGTACGAAGTACGAAATACGATTTTGGAATTTGGATTTACGAAATACGAACTATCAACAAATCAACAAATCAACAAATAAACATTTTCAACCTTATCAACCATCAACCCATCAACAAATAAACAAATAAACAAATCAACAAATAAACAAATAAACATTTTCAACCTTATCAACCATCAACACCTAATTCCGAAAGCTATCGGGACTAACACCTTATGACCAATCCGATTATAAAA
>JBATLS010000043.1:0-3957 GCA_049289435.1 Saprospiraceae bacterium
GCACTTAAACTGTCCATCACATTTTGACTGAATACGCTTTTTAGTTTGTTGGCCAGCATCGTAATGCCGCCCTGAAATATCAGCATCGGAATAATCGAAAACAAGACTCCTATTCCGTATGTAGAGGCTAGTGCGATAGAAGAAAAACCATCTAACATAGATTTGATATACAATAATTCTCTTTTGTTTTGAAGACCCTCTTCGAGAGCCCCAACTATAGTCATCGATCCTACACAAAACAGAAGAAAAGCCGTAATCAGCCCTTCAGTAAACTGAGAGTCTCCGTTGTTTATCGAAATTTTGAGCGCTTCCGACAGGTCACTAAATATCAGGTCAATCCTAATTAGTTGCCCAAATACTCCGCCTATAATCAAACTAAATAAGAAGACCAATAAATATCCTTCAGGCAGTCGCAACGCCATCTTAATGCCAATCAACAATGTACCCAAACCAACAGCCTGAAATACTATTTCCTGAATGTCTCCCGAGAAAAACTGCTTCAACCATAACCCTATGAGACTTCCGATTGTTACTGTAAGCATGTTGACAAATGTTGCTCGTGGCCAGGTCATAATTCAATAATTATTTAGTGGTACAATGATAGTCAACAATCATATCAAATCCAAAATATGTTCAGAAGAATCATCATTAGGTTACTACTCTCCCCCTTTTCATTATTATATGGATTGATCATCTCATTTGTTAATTTCTCTTATGATATTGGTTTGTTGAAATCATCCAAATTTAGTATTCCTGTCATAGGAGTAGGCAATCTTAGTATAGGTGGTGCAGGCAAAACACCCCACATTGAGTACCTGATAGAACTACTGAAAGATTATCTTGATTTGGCGACTCTAAGCAGGGGATACAAAAGAGAGACAAAAGGATTCAGATACGTGACCCATCAGGATACTGCACTTACGGTCGGTGACGAACCCCTTCAGTATAGGCGTAAATATCCGGACATTGTAGTATCGGTATCAGAGAGTCGTGCATATGCAGTCCCACAAATATTACAACAATACCCAAACATGCAGACCATTTTGCTGGATGATGCTTTTCAGCACCGAGCCATTCAACCGGGACTCAATATTCTCCTCACCGCATATGATTCATTGTTTACGCAAGACTATCTGTTGCCATCGGGCAGACTCAGAGAGTGGCGATCTGGATATAGCCGGGCAGATATTATCATTGTGACTAAGTGTCCGGTAATACTTGACGAGACAGAACGGCAAAAAATCATAGCAGAAATTAATCCAAAACCTTATCAGCGAGTCTATTTTTCTTATTACGAATATGGGTATCCATACTATTTTTATGACCCCAAACAAAGGATATCTCTAGATGGTGACTTGGACGTTATTCTCCTAAGTGCCATTGCAAGCACAGATTATCTATTACAGTATTTAGAAAATATTGTGCATACAGTTCACGAAATAGAATTTGAGGACCATCATATTTTTGATCGTCACGACATCGAAAAAATGATCAATGTCTATAAACACCTGGACAAAGAGCGAAAAATAATTTTGACCACTGAAAAGGACGCCATGCGATTGGAACTGCACAAAGAGACGATGCAAAGTCACAAACTACCCGTATTTATACTACCGCTAAGGGTGAAATTTCATTTTGAAGATGGACCTGTTTTTGACGAAGACATCAAAAAATATTTGTTGGATTTTATGGTTTGATCTGCTCTAAAAATTCATCTTCAGTCATGATGACAACAGTACCAAGCTCTTGAGCCTTTTTGAGCTTTGAACCAGCTTTTTCACCCACTACCAGGATATTGAGATTGGCGCTGACCGCTGATATATTTCTTGCACCAGCTTTTGCTGCTTTCTCTTCTGCTTCTTTTCGTCCCATTTGCAACAAAGTACCCGTAAAAAGGATGGTTTTACCTGAAAAAACAGCATCTTCAGCCACCATCAGTGGTTTGTCTTCTTCTGTTTGAGAAAGATTGACGCCGCAGGATTCCATTTTTTGCAACATACCGATATTTTCTTCATTGGCAAACCAAGCACTAACGTTTTCGGCGACTACAGGGCCAATGTCTTTGATATCCAGATATTTTTCCAGATTCCAATCTCTGAGTTCCAGTACATGTTGTATTTGCTCTGCGATGAGTTTGCTGGCTTTTTTACCCAGATGATGGATGCTCAATGAATGGAGAAGTCGGTGGATCGGGTTATTTTTGGCCTTGTCTATGGCTGATTTAATATTTTCTGCGGATCTGGCTCCAAAACCTTCCAGACTCGCTATTTGATCATAATCGAGCCGATATAGGTCGCTGATATCTTTGACCCACCCCAGATCATAAAATCGCTCTACATAAGACTTTCCAAAGCCGTCAATATCCATAGCATCTTTGGATACATGAAATATCATCTTCTGCAGGTTTTGAGCCCCACAGGTACATTCAGGACACCTCCATGCGGCCTCACCTTCTTCTTTCACTAATTTGACTTGAGTCATCGTATTTGCCGGACAAAATTCGGGAAATTGTATGATTTTTTCATCACCAGTCCGGAGTTCAGGAAAAGATTTTACGATGTATGGTATGACATCGCCTGCTCTCTCTACAAGTACAGTATCTCCCAATCTTAGATCTTTGCCACGGATAAATTCTTCATTGTGCAGAGAGATTGACGACACTGTCACCCCAGCCAGATAGACGGGTTCTATTTTTGCTACCGGCGTGATAGAACCTATTTTACCCACCTGGTATTCTACACCGATCAATTTACTGGTCGCTTGTTTTGCTTTAAATTTGAATGCTATCGCCCATCGTGGGTGATGTCCGGTTGCTCCACATTTTTCCTGGAGTGACAGATCATTGACTTTGACGACCATCCCATCGATTTCGTATGGATAAGTATCTCTTTTATCTTCCCACTTTTTTACAAACTGATGGACATCTTTGATATTTTTGCAAATAGATTTTTCATCTTTGGGTATCTTAAATCCCAGTTCGCCCAGCATATTTATCCCTGCGATATGTGATTCTAATGTAGGGAGCATGTTATTGCCGTCACGATCTACAGCATATGCCAATTGATACACAAAAGCTTCCAAACCTCTCTTTCGGGTTTCATTGGCATCTTTAGTTCGCAATCCCCCAGTGGCCGCATTGCGTGGATTGGCAAATAGAGTCAGCCCTTCTTTTGCCCGGTCATTATTTATTTTTTCAAAATTGTCTTTTCTGATAAGTGCCTCTCCCCGGAGCTCCGCTTTAAAAATATTTTTAGTGCTAAACATTGCTTTCAATGGAATACTTGGCAGGCTTCTGGCATTGGCGGTCATTTCTTCCCCAAAACTACCATTGCCACGGGTGGCCGCCCTCACCAATAGGTCATTTTCATAAACCAAAGCGATGCTTCCGCCATCAAATTTGGGTTCTACACAGTACTCAATCTCCATGTCTGACGGTAATCCACATAGCTTTTTGACCGCTGTATCAAAACTATCTAGGTCTTCTTCATTGTAAGAATTGTCAAGGGACAACATAGGTACCGTATGCTGGACGGGAGGCAAATCGCTGGATAAGTCCACACTAACTCTCTGGGTCGGGGAGTCAGGAGTAATCAAGTGTGGATTGGGTTCTTCCAGCGAAACCAATTGCTTGTAGAGCATATCGTACTCAAAGTCGGAGACCAACGGGTCATTTTCGATATAATATTTTCTTTCATGAAATATTAAAGCATCTCTTAGATCCTTTATATGTTCGACTTGAGCAGGAGATACTAAAAATTGTTTGGAAAGCAGGACGTATTTATTTTGGAGCTCTGATGAATATATCATAATAGAAGTCGGTTTTAAATCTGATTTGACTGGTTAAAACTAATAATTTATTATTGCAAGAATGATTATAAAATGTCACCACAAATATAGTATAGTTATATCATCTATGGACTATCGAATAGAGTATGCTACTTCAGAAATTGAAAATAA
>JBATLS010000044.1:0-4698 GCA_049289435.1 Saprospiraceae bacterium
ATTTCTACTGCGCTGACAATCAAACGTTTCCCTTTAGGCTTGCCTGCTGCGTAGCGGGCGGAGATTGGGTAAAAAACGGTTGATTATCATTTGATTTGTATTTTCGGAGTGGACTCAATATTGGATAACCAGAGTTGACACGGATTTTGCGTCAGGCAGGCTTTAGGGCAAAATTTGAGCAGAAGTTTTTCGATTGCACAGTAGTAATAAATTGAAGCTTTGTGCTCCGAAACCTGCTCTGATGCCATCCCCCAGGCAGTTAGCATTCATACAAAAATAGGTTCTACTACCAATTTAATAGATAGGTAAATTAAATCCGATCGGATATAAGTCAGTAAACAAATGAATAAGCGAATCACCCATTCCAAACCCGGAGGCTCACCCTTCCTTCTTGAAGATAACTGAATGATGCGAAGCAAAATCGTGACACGACAGCACGATTTAATGAAGAATCCACAAACTGCGGCTTGTGAATGTCACAAGTGCCAACAAGGGATGGGTAAAAATGCTGAAAACAAGCACGTATCTCTCATATTTCCTCCAAAGTTTTAGTTGATCGTGTGAATTATATTTGTGTGTAAACGGTAACCCCTAAAGGAGAGCCTTGGGCATTTAATCAAATAAGGGTTTCCATTAAAATCGTAGTGAACCAAAAAAAATTACATCTGACTCAAAAATGATTAATATATTGATTATCAATTATATATATCAAATATTAGCGTTAATATTACCATAAAATAATCTTTTTGTTCACGAGCACAAAGTAAAATGTTTTAACCTAATGATAAGGGTTTTTGCTCTGAAACTAGCGAATATCAGGATTGTTTTAAGACCATTTAATACCACCTGATACATCATATGTCTCTTAAATTGTAGAGACTTCTATGCTATTAGCAAATATTTGATTTTCTCCATTGCTCAAGTAGATTTTATTTGCAGGCGTAGCAATCATTCCGTTTTTCTTATAAATAGAAATCCAAAATAGCCAAGTGTAGTTAAGAGTATGTTTAAAATTCCATCATTTGTCTGCAAGCGGCCAATTTCATTTTATACTGCGTTATATTTTTCGTTGTAACTACCAGTTACGACTGCAAAATATACCTTGTCTAAATTTAAATATGCTCGCTTTCGCTCAAACATGAAAATTTAAACATACTCTAAATGTGTAGATATCATCACGCTAACCACCCCTTTATTTTAGTAAATATTTGTGCATTGCTCAACAAATCCGAGTGGGTACACTCATAGGCGATCCAAGTATTTTCTTGCTTAAAGCCCAAATTTTTAGCAGGATTTTTATGCTGTCCCAGCGCACTTTTTACACTCACCATGTGGTCACCTAACCAATGAGAAGATACAGAATCAGCTGCTTTGCCGACTACGCCTGCTATGCTGTAACACTCGACATCCTTAGGCAAACAAATGCTTTGCCTTTGGTCACGTTGCATTTGAAACCTATCGTAGTCTTTCCAGTCTTCGTCTATCAGATTGCCATACCTTAAGTCTGTGACACCAGCACTTCTGATTTTTCCCAGTCTGGCAAAAGGTTTTGCATACGGGATAGCTTCCAGAATGACATCTACATAATTTCCTACTCGCTCCAGTGGTGCACCGTGGTGAGGCGTACCCAAAAAAACAATTTTTTTGACGTGCTTTGTCCAAGACTTTTGCTGTCGTTGCCCATAATGCAACGCACTACGAGATATCAGGCCGCCCATACTATGTGCAACAATGATGAGTTCATCGACAGGCACGGGCCAATGCAATACCAATTTTTCTATTAAATTATTAAAATCTTGCCCATTGGTCGAAATATGGCGTCCGCTGTTGTAATGCAAATAGACTGGTGTTTTGTCTAGCTCATTTGCCAATGCTGTCCCATGATTGTGCTCTTTGCGAGTCCACTGGATATCATTCATACAGGAACCATGTACCATCAGGAGAATTTTACCATTGATGGCCGGATAAATTTTTTCCAAACTGCTACTATCAAGTGAAATACTCGTTGCCTGATGTCTAAATTGCATAGTTATCTGTAAAGGGTTTCCTTTTACTTCCAGATAATCGCCTATGACTCCGTTTAAAACAGAGCGTATCGCCTCCCTTTCATGAGTAACTTCCATTGTACCAAGTGCCGAAGTGCACTTTCCTAATACCTTATCGATGCCACTGCCAATCCATCGGGTACTCCATCTAATATTTTTGTACGTGATACCCGCAATATTTGTGATCAAATGTTGGATGGGTGTAGAAGGCAAAAAAGGAGGGTGGACGACTCGCCTATGCATATCTTCTACCAGGTCGGTGATACCGATCGTTGCATCCGTCATTAAGCGGGTTATACCTTGGAGATCAGCATTCTGATTTTCTTTTTTTGACATTGGATAGATTTCTTTTTTAAAAAAAAAGTATTGGATGGTTATGGTTTCTGATAGTAGGGTGA
Organism: Saprospiraceae bacterium; assembly: GCA_049289435.1. Classification (GTDB taxonomy): domain Bacteria; phylum Bacteroidota; class Bacteroidia; order Chitinophagales; family Saprospiraceae; genus OLB9. Next base: position 2,444 of record JBATLS010000044.1, read on the forward strand.
GAAAGTATGATGTGGTGGTCTTTTCTCATCTATAAAGTTTCGAATTAATTTATCCTGCAGATTTATAATTTGATTGTCCTGTTCTATATCCGTTTCTATTTTTCTCCTATCCTTTGGTAAGCAAAGCACTTAAATTCTGGTTCTCCATTCTGATCCATTCTTGTTAAATTGCACAAAATTTCTTCATACGGATCATCCTTATTTTTGCAGCTTATGCACAGCTGAGGCAAGGGAAACAGATCAGGATTAAATTCGCTGCCGTCATCATAATAGTATCCCCCTGATATTGGTATTGGTGGTCCAAAGTTTTTATCCCCATCATCTTCCAGAGACATCTCACAATAGTCTTTTACCCATTCTTCATATCTATATTCTTTAAACTTAAACCATTGCTGTCGGATATCTTCATTGCAATCTACTTCATATTTGAAGTGTTTGAATGGCTTGCTCATTTCTAAGGCATATATCAGCCTGTTTCGGATTTTTTTATTCGTGACCTGATCTGCGAAATCTTCCATTATCCGAAAGGCTTCTCTCGAAGGCATTTTTTCTATTTTTAGATAACTTTCCCCATCATTTTCAATTTCTTCCAAGTCCGCTTTCCAAAATTCTTCTTCAGCAAACATGTCATTTGGATCAATGATTGATTTGATTTCAAAAGTTTTTGTATTGATATAACACACCATTCCGCAATCCAGATTTTGGGCTATTTCTTTGATTGACTCATTTGATAGTTTCATGTTTAAAGGTTTTCTCTATTCAAATTAAATTTGTACAAAGTTACCGCTTTTCTCATGATTTTTATTTGTGAAAATTTTTTAACATGCTCTAATTCTTATTTTTTATCATAAACGACGATTTTGCGCAAATGCGGGTGGGTCGCATGCTCCATTTGCTGATTTGCAATTTTGCTTTACGCCGTTTTCAATTTTTCGATTCCTATTTTAACTCAGGATTTCCACTTCTTCTGGTACAATGAAATACAAAATGCATCCTGTCGTTGTGGTCACACTATGCTTAAACCCCGGGGGCGTATAAAGATAGTCTCCTTTTTCGAGAGTGACACCTTCGATAATGCAAGCACCTTCTAAAACAAACAATTCTTCCCCTGCAGGATGGTTATGATAAGGATAGCTGGCGCCAGCTTCAAACTTAAGCAAAAAACTTGGAGGTCTTCCACTTTCATCAAATCGCAATGTTTTGATATAGATGCCTTTAGTGTCAATTCCTTCTTCTTTTAGGAGCTTCCATTGGGTGCTATTGGTTTTGACTATGTAATCTTCCATCTTCGTACTCATATCTTTATATTTGTTTATTAGTGAATGAAATTTTTTCGATGCTGACTGAGTAATATTTTAACCCAAAAATCAATAGTATATTTCGTATTATAGCACAAAAATAACAAAAGTAATGTAAAGTAGCTGCCTGATTAGTTGACTGTTTCTTCATAAAATTGGGTTGCCAGTACATCCCGTTTTCTATCGTGATTGCTCATGCACCTGTCGGCCATTCGCCATGGAGATGGCTATGGTTTGGGGTAAAAATCAGTACTTTTGCCCCTAATGACAAAGTACATGATAGATATTTTGGCATTCCAGACACTGGTTTTACATCTCAGTGTTAGGTTCAACTTCTATATTTTCGACTAAATCTATAGGTGCGGACTTCGCAGCTTCACTGCTAAAAAATCGTCGGTGAAACAATAAAATGCTTGTGACACCAATCGTGATGGCTGAGTCAGCGATGTTGAATACAGGTCTGAAAAACTCAAACCTTTCGCCACCCCAGATCGGCAACCATTCAGGCAGGATGGTATCTATCATCGGAAAATACAACATATCCACCACTTTGCCTGTCAGGAAATGGCCATAACCACCCTCTTCGGGAAAAAGTGTCGCCAAACCACCATGAAAATATGACTCAGAAAATATAAGCCCATAAAACATAGAGTCTATGATATTGCCCAATGCACCCGCAATAATAAGGCTAAAACTAAGTATGAGGCCAGTGGATTCATTGTTTTTGATCAGATTGCGCAAAATGTAGAATAAAAATCCCACCATCACAATTCTAAAAATACTTAGGATGTATTTGCCGACGACACCACCAAAACTTAGTCCAAAAGCCATACCTTCATTTTCTACAAAATGAATTTTAGCCCAGCTTAATCCCAAAAGGTCAAACCCATCTCCATAATGTATGTTCGTCTTAATATACACTTTGAGCACCTGATCCAATGTAAGTACCATCAATAT
>JBATLS010000045.1:0-2425 GCA_049289435.1 Saprospiraceae bacterium
AAAGATAATCTCGAATTGCATGGCTATGAAGTGATTCATTGTCTAGATGGCGAGAGTGCTATTGATACATTTTTCAATGAAAGATTTGATTTATGTATTCTTGATGTCATGTTGCCAAAAATGGATGGCTACGCTGTCGCCGAAAAGATAAGAGCCACTGATCCCAATGTACCAATATTATTTTTGACGGCAAAATCAATGAAAGAAGACCGAATACATGGTCTCAAGCTCGGTGCAGATGATTATATCACCAAACCATTCAGCATAGAGGAGTTGATGCTCAAGATAGAAGTATTCCTAAGAAGAAAATATGTCTCTGTTTCCATCAATGATCAATATAAAGTGGGTATATATAATTTTGATTACCGAAACTTACTGTTGACCTTGGGAAATGAGGAAAGAAATCTGACCCAAAAAGAAGCAGACTTACTCAAGATGTTGCTGGATCACAAAAATAATGTGGTCAAGCGGAGCATCATACTCGAAAAATTATGGGGTGAAGATGATTATTTTTTAGGCAGGAGCATGGATGTTTTTATCAGCAGATTGAGAAAATATTTGGCTGCTGACCCAAAAATAAAACTGGACAACATACATGGAGTAGGATTTAAAATGATCTTAGACAATTGACTTTACCGTTGACTGCATGGCATTATAGCTGTCGGTGCAACACCAATTGTATATATTATGTTAAACCTAAAAATCTACATGCATGGACATTTTTTATAAATTATACTCCATCATTTAGACTTTTTAGTTTAATTTTGCCGTTATTTCAATCATTAAGAACATAAAACATATTTCAATAATAATTAATATGAAAATTGTTAGGAATATATTGACTATACTATTTGCATCATTTATTGCCATCAACATTGTTGGTGCACAGTCACCCATCTCTTGGATAGATATAAGTAAAACCTATTATAAAATCAAAGTTGGGCAATCTGGCATATATAAGTTAACTTATGATGATCTGGTCTCCGCTGGAATGCCAACTGGTCAAGTGCAAGGCTCGGCACTTAGAATGATCAATTATGGCGTCGAACAAGCGATATATGTAAGCGACAATGACTTTGGCCCAGGGGATTTTATAGAATTTTATGGAGAAAAAAACACCATCGGTTTGGACACCCTGCTTTTTACAGATTGGAAAAAAGACTTATTCAATCCAGAATATTCCTTGGTGACAGATACCAATACTTACTATCTAACGATTTCTCCTCAGACGAGCAATCTGAGATATACGATTGTCAATTCGGATTATAGCAATGTGACATTATCGCCAGTATCGTATTACTTGCATGAGGAAAAAATTGTGTACAGCAGCACTTATTTCAAAAATGTAGATGGTGATATCAGATACTCTCAGTTTGAGCCCAGCGAAGGATTTGGTAGCGGCATCAGACAAACATCCACTATACCACTTAATACCTCTATGTATGTAGAATCAGGACCACTCCCTAAAGTAAAAGTGCGGACCGGACAAAATAATCAGTTGGCGAGATTTGAAATCTCCTGGAATAATCAAATCAAGCAATCCAATATCATCAATCCAAAGCTCACCACTGAAAGCACATTTTATCTGGAAAAATCTGAGCTTAAAACTTCAAATACTATCAATCTCAGAAATATTAATAGTGCCAATGATAGGCATACCATTGCTTTTGCTTCTGTGACTTATCCTAGAGCATTTGATTTTGGCAACAAAACGTCTTATGAATTCACTCTCCCTGGAGCACTCATCCGGCGATATCTGGAAGTATCATCATTCAAATCTGACAATAAAGAAGTCGTACTGTATGATGTCAAACAGAAATTCAGATACAATACCAGAGTCTCCTCTGGCAAGGTACAAATCCTGATCAATCCGGGCTTGGATACCTCCAAATATATCCTAACAAATAGTGTGGATGGTATTCTGAAGCCAGGTTCAATTTCAGTATTCAAACCCAAAGTATTTGCTAATACAGGACAACAGTATGTAATCATTGCTCATAAAGCGCTCTCATCCGGGAGCACAGACCAAGTAAAGGAATACGCAGATTATCGTAGAAGTGCTACAGGAGGAAATTACAAAACTGAAGTGATAGACATACAGGACATATACGATCATTTTGGGTATGGAATTGACCGTCATTTTGTCTCAGTAAAGCTTTTTGCAGAATACATCAAAAACAATTGGAAAGACGCCAGATTTGTACTGTTACTCGGCAAAGGTGTTGAGTATCCATATATGAGGACCGAAAATGACGTCATCAACAATGATACTAAGGTATTTTTTATACCGACATTTGGATTTGTAGGCTCTGACAATATGCTTTTTTCCGAAGGAAATTTTCCTGATCCTTATTTTGCCTTGGGAAGGCTTGCCGCAAGGACACCTGAAGATATCAAAAACTATCTCGACAAGGTGAGACAATAT
>JBATLS010000046.1:0-12850 GCA_049289435.1 Saprospiraceae bacterium
CTTGTACTTTCCAAAAAAGATTTTTGGGTGACTATGCCGGTCAGTTTACTTGCAAAGGTCCATTTGCCGCTGCTTTCAGTATGGCCGATTTGAGCATCACCGAATTGATAAAGAAGGATGAAGTCAATATCATCATACAGAGTGCCATTGGTCCATTGCCAGTCATGGGCAAACTTACTAAAGATACTGTGACCGTGGACGCCACATTGACTAACTTATCTATCAAACCAAGCGATATCCTTGCTGGTGCAGGAGATACTCCCATCAAAGCAGATGGAAAAGTTTCGACCAAGCTCTTCATAAGTGCTGACAATAAGAAATTGACAGGTGACCTAAAGATCACCATCACCACCAAAGAGCCATTAGCGGTAGCAGGTCTTACCATACCTGCAGGGTTTGAACTCAAAGATGATTGTGGATTTGTAGGTATCAAAAAATAGGTCTAAATGCACTTTTTTTATAAAAAAATAGCCTCAAAAAATACTGTTTAAGCAAATTTTCAGGGTTTTTATATTATCCATTTGGTTTTTTCAGCCCTCCTACCCTTCTGATCACTTCTGAAGCCATAGTCAGGCCAAACAGTGCTGGCATATATGAAATAGTCCCGTAAAATGATTTTTTATAATTTTTTCCATCTGTCAATTTGAGTGCTTCTACAGGTTGTATTTCTTCTGACCATACGGCAATGATACCTTTTTTGATGCCTATTTTTTTCAACCTTTTGCGTACACTTTGGGCAAATTTACATTCTTTGGTAAGTGCAATATCACCTATTTTTATTTTTGAAGGGTCAAGTTTGCCACCAACACCCATAGAGCTGATCACTTTAGTCTTAGATCCTTTCGCCATCCTCAACAGTGTCAATTTTGGTGTCACGCTATCTATACAATCAAGGATAAAGTCATAACGCTCTGCTACCAGTAAATTTTCCATATCTGATGGCTCCATAAATTGTTCATACGATTTCATGTCTATATTCGGATTGATATCTTTAAATCGGCTGACTAAAAGTGCCACTTTGGATTGACCAATGGTGGAGTGCAGCGCTTGCATTTGTCTATTGATATTGGTCACATCCACAGTATCCCCATCTATGATCGTCAGTTTGCCAACTCCTGCTCGAACCAAAAACTCTCCTGCGTAGCTCCCGACACCACCCAAACCAACCAAAAGTATATTTGCATTTTTCAAATTGTTGTGTGCTTCTTCACCTATGAGCAGTGAAGTGCGTTCTAACCATGGTGGTATTTCCATTTTTCCTTATAAAATGATATAAAATTTTGGTACATCTGACATCTCAAATCGATGATATCCATCCCTCTCAATTGCGCAAAAAAAGCATATCTTTCCATGATTCCAATACTAAAATCTCTATCAGTCTCCAGAAACATTTTGTCCAAAGGTACAAATTTCAGGGTATCTACAAATGTTTGTTTTATTTCGATGGACGGCGCCATAGACAGATAGAAGCCATTATCCACTAATTGTTGGCCCAATATTTTATTCCTGACATACCCATGTACGACCCAGGGAGTATGACCATACTTTTGTCGGAGTCTGATGATCCTGTCATATGCCCTTACACAATGTACTACCACTGGTGCATTAAGTCTATTGGCCAACTCAACTTGCTGGATGAATATCTCTTCCTGCAGATCCAAATCTTTACCACGTAGCAAATCAAGTCCACACTCTCCAATACCGAGACAATATGAATCGTTTGTATATTTATCAGCTAGACTACCCAATAAACCAGGGCTCAGCCGATGCTCCGACCACCAGGGATGATGACCGACGGTGTAATATTTGACATCTTTTATTTGGTCACGGTGCAGCGATACTACTTCGATGACATCATCTTGGTACAGACGGCTATGTGTGTGAAAATCTATATATGGGTAATCCATAGCGTTGGAAATATCCAATTTAATCTTAAGATAAGTTACAATATTTCTGGAAAGAGGATGACTAACAAAAGCACCAAAATCTGAATCGCTATGAAAGGAACAATTCCTTTGTACATGTCAATCGTTTTGACCTGAGGCGGTGCGACACCCTTCAGATAGAAGAGGGCAAAGCCAAATGGCGGTGTCAAAAATGATGTTTGCAGATTGAGTGCCAACAGTATCCCAATCCAGAGTGGATCAATATGAAATTGAGCAAAAATCGGTGCCACTATAGGGACAATGATGAAAATGATCTCGATGAAATCAATAAAAAACCCCGACACAAAAACGACCAGCATCACCAATAGTAAAAACTGATTTGGACCCAAATCATGTGTTTCTATCAAATTGACAAGCATCCTATCACCGCCTAAACCTCTGAAAACTAAAGAAAAAGTGGTAGCTCCCAGCAAAATCATAAAAACCATAGATGTCAGATGCGTAGTCTCTCTGGACACATCCTTGAGCAATGACCAGCTAAGCTTTTTTTGGAATGCTGTCAATATCATCGCTCCCAATCCACCCACGGCTGCCGCTTCAGTTGGGGATGCTATACCTGTAAAAATGACACCTAAAACTACCAGAATCAACAACATAGGATACACAAAAGATTTTATTAATTTACTTCTATAATCTACAGCTTTGTAAAGCCTGATTTCTTCTTCGGGCAAGGCGGGAGCTTTGTCGGGGTAGATATGTGCAAAAACAAGTATGTATAAAATATAAGCTATCACCAATAGTATCCCAGGGACTATCGCTGCTTTGAACAAGTCCCCCACAGCCACATTGAGCACACTACCCAAGAGCACCAACACTACAGATGGTGGTATGATCTGCCCTAAGGTACCTGAACTGGCTATGACCCCTGTAGCCAATCCCACAGAATAGTTTTTCTTGAGCATCAATGGTAAGCTGATTAACCCCATAGATATCACTGTAGCACCTACGATACCTGTGGACGCAGCGAGCAAGGTACCGACTATGACCACAGAAAGTGCCAGTCCTCCCTTGACCTTACCAAACATGATGCCCATGGATCTAAGCAATTCTTCTGCTATTCCAGATCGCTCCAGAGTCAATCCCATAAAAACAAACAATGGAACGGCCAAGAGAACATAATTCTGAAGTGTCCCCATGATACGGAGTGGCAAAAAATCAAGAAAATCAGGTACAAAAATAATCCCTGCAATCACAGACAATCCCCCCAATATGAAAGCAACTGGGTATCCGGTCAACAGAAACAAAAAAATAGCACAAAATAGTACGATGGCGATTACTTCGAGATTCACTGCGAGATGGTTTTATAGTTTTTATAAATCATCACACAACCCTGAGTAAGTAAAAGTACAAAACCAACCACCACAAAGTATTTAATAATATATAAGGCCGGCAGACCGCCTGGATTGGGTGAGCCCTCATTGATATAAAATGAATTGGAAGCATAACTGTAGCAAGTGACTATACCCAAAAGACACCATGGAATTAATAATAGTAAAGAACCCAATAAATCTATCCATGCTTTAGTTTTCGGTGCGAAATCCTGATAAAATAGATCTACACGTACATGCTTATCTTCCTGCAATGTGTAGGCACTCCCTAACAGAAATATCAATCCGAAGATGTGCCACTCTAACTCAATCGCCCAATTGAAGGTTTGATTGAAAATATAACGTTGCAGAACATCAAAACATATCAAACCAATCAACACAAGATTAAGCAGTGCGCTCTTCTCCCCTACTAGTGTAATTGTCTTTGAAATAAATTGTACTACTTTGTCCAAAGCTTTAATTTGGAATAAAAGTATGATAATTTTGAATAGTTACATAATCCGAACTACCGTTTTTTTAATTGCCGAAAATATAGATTATTCCTTTGTTTGTCATAATTTTATAATATTTGGTAGAAATATTGATTTTAATTGATCTGTGTCGTGAGCCTTTTGAACAAATATGTGTTACTTTTGCGGCTTAAGAAAATTCGGGTGTATCCCATTTTTGCATTCATTGATAGCCAATTTCTTTTTAGCTCCCTTGAGGGATGGGGTAATCTAAAAAGAAATTGTTTAAAAGTGAAATTTTGGGATACACCCGAAAATTCTAATCCATTCTGTCATCTTACAATTGGATGTATAGTTCATTTCTATTTAGAAAAAATTTAATAATGAAATCATTTTTCCCAACATTTTTAGCTTCCTTTCTGGGTGTTTTTGCTGCTTTTGCATTATGTATTTTTATACTTATTGGTATTGGCATATCAGGCATGGCCAATGCAGAAAGCTACAGTGCTGACTCTGTCTTAAAACTTACTTTAGAAGATTTTATTCCTGAAAAAACGGACAATATAGATGAGCAGACATCGATGTTTGGTGGGCATACAGAGGCTATAGGATTGAGACGAACACTTAAGCTCATAGAGACGGCAGCAAAGGATAGTAAAATAAAAGGCATTTTGTTGGAAAACAACCATGTAAGTGTCGGTCAGGCTAGCATACTCGAATTGAGAGAAGGGCTGGAAAAATTTAAGGAAAGTGGAAAATTTATCTATTCTTATGCGGATATGCACAGTCAGGGATCATATTTGCTATGTAGTGTAGCAGACTCTATGTTCCTCAATCCTCAGGGAAGTGTTGATCTGATTGGCATGGGAGCAATGATTCCGTTTCTTAAAAACATGCTCGACAAAGTAGGCATCGACATGAATATCTTTTATGCAGGCAATTTCAAAAGTGCCACTGAACCTTTTAGACTTGAGGAGATGAGTGATTACAACAGATTGCAAACCAGAGAATTTCTCGAAGATATGAAGGCCATCATGTTGTCTCATATCGCAGCCAATAGAAAATTATCCATAGAGCAATTGGAGACCATCATAGATGAATATGGTGGACGAACAGCTAAGAAAGCTTTGGCCAGCGGATTGGTAGATGCACTTTATTACAAAGATCAAATAGATGAATTACTGAAAAAACAAACAGGTGTTAAAGAAGGCAGAAAAATTAAGTATGTAACACTCTCTAAATATAATATGCTTGCGGATGTAGATGATGATGAATCAGGAAGCGACAAAATAGCCATTGTAAATACTGAAGGTGAAATCATCTATGGCTCCGACGATAAAGGCATCATAAGTGAAAAAAAATATATCGGTATTTTGAGTAAAATCCGAAATGATAAAAACATAAAAGCAGTAGTACTTCGTGTCAATTCGCCGGGAGGCAATGCCTTTTCAAGTGAGGCCATATGGAGAGAATTAGAACTCATCAAAGCAGCTGGTAAACCTTTGATCGCATCTTTTGGCGATTATGCAGCATCAGGGGGATACTATATTGCCGCTGGTGCTGACAAGATCATTGCGCAACCTAACACACTCACAGGATCCATAGGTGTTTTTATGATGTTTCCCGATGCTTCCAGACTACTCAATGATAAGATTGGGATCACTTTCGACACTGTCAAAACCGATGAATATGCCGCAGGATTTAGTCCCGTCATGAAATTGTCTGAAAAAGAAAAAATGATTGCTCAGGAGTCCACTTTAGAAATATATGACTTGTTCATGGAAAGGGTGTCAAAAGGTAGGAAATTGAGTATTGAAAAAACCAAAGACATTGCACAAGGTCGTGTTTGGACAGGCAAAAAAGCTAAAGAAATAGGATTGGTCGATGAATTGGGCAATCTTGATAAAGCCATCACCATAGCAGCCCAAAATGCAAATTTGTCCAAATATAAAACGGTGGAGTATCCAATAATTAAAGTAGATTTTATATCAACCATCATCAAAGAAATCAGCAAAGGCAGTAGCGGAGATGACGATGCTGCCATCTCTCTTTTCTCCACAAAAGCTGAAAAAACTCTTTTGGATCAGTATCGGCAATACAAAGCAATCTTCCACCTGTCCACACCCAATGCCAGATTGCCCTTTATTTTTAATGCTAATTGATGTAGGTCAAATGTGTTTTAAATTTTGACTAATTAGTTGATCAGTACCTTAGTTTAGTCAAAAGAAATTACATTTGAGTGTTATATATTTAATGGCATGTTGCATCATTTAAGACTCTTTTTTATCAATCCACGTAGTTTTGCTATCGGGATATCGTTTTTCGTACTGGGATTTCTGTTTGGAAATTTTGCCACCCTCATTCCGCATATAAAGTCTTCGTTTGAGATCAGTGACGGTATTTTGGGATTAATGTTGCTTTGTCCTCCATTAGGTGCCATGACTTTTAATCCTGTGGCAGCTATTTTGATCCGGAAATATAGTGCGAAGTCTATGACCATCTTTGGTATGATCAATATCAGCCTATGGTATGCTTTACCCATCTTAGTCAATGATATCGAGCTGCTACCATTCGCTCTGGTGATGGTGGGTGTGTCTATGACCACGCTCAATATTTCGGTCAATACATTAGCAACAGAGTTAGAAAAGCTCGAAAACATCAATATTCTCTCCACTTGCCACGGTTTGTTCAGCATAGGGCTCATGTTAGGCGCACTAATGAGAAGTTTGACATTAATCATTGCTATCGGCCCTGAAGTCCATATGCTGATGATGTCCTCAGCGACCATCGCCCTGACTTTATACTTTAGGACCAAAATACTGCAAATTCCCTTGAGAGTACCCGAAAGAGTAGAAAGTAAACGAAGTTTTGGGTTGATCATCCCAAAAGGTATGCTACTTACCGTCATCCTTATTAGTATATGTATCAATGTCACCGAAGGTGCTATGGCAGATTGGACGGCCGTATATATGAAAGAAATTGTCAAAACAAGTCCATATTTTGTTGGTTGGGGCTTATTTGGATATTCGGCAGCGATGGCGACCGGAAGATTATTTGGAGATAGCATTATCCCGATGTATGGCAACAGCAAAGTACTTACTTATGGGGCTGTATTAGCTTTTTTCGGCGTATTGGTAGTGATATTATTCCCATATACATATGTAGCGATCGGTGGTTTTGCGCTGATTGGACTGGGAGTATCATGTGGCTCTCCCATATTGTACGCTAGTGCCTCCAGATATCCGGATTTGCCTGAAGCAGGTGGTCTCGCCATTATGAATACATATGCGATGGCAGGATTTCTGGTTGGACCTGTCATCATAGGATTCATATCTGATCTAACCTCCTTATCTGTGGCATTTGGTTTTATTGCGATGCTGTCCGTCATATGGTTTGTCAAAGCCGCAAGGAGCAAGATAGGTTAATGATCATTTTGATTGCCTTTGTTTTAATCGGTTCTAAAGTCTGATATATATCCATTTATTCCTTTTATTGTTTATACTGATCTTAATATCCGGGTATATCGTCTAAAACATCCCACCTTCGACATTCACTATTAAAAGATAAATGATATCTTTGTCGCTTAACAAATTTAAAATCAAGTGAGCATTTTGATATTTTTAATAGTCTCTTACCTACTTTTGAGTATTAGTCTCTACATGTTATTTCCAAAAGCTGGAGTGGAAGCCACCAAAGGGTTGATCCCAGGAGTCAATTTTGTAGAATGGTGCAAAATTATTGGCCAAAAGCCCACCCATGCGCTTTGGTTGCTTTTTCCAATAGTCAACATATTTATTTTTGCAGGTATGGCCGTCGATTTGGTCAGATCATTTGGCAAACTCAAGCTTAGTCATAGTGCTGCAGCAGTGGCGTACGCTCCTGCCATTTTTTTTAAAATTGCCAAAGATAACCATGCCAAGTATTTAGGTCCAACACTGGTGAGCGAATCCAATTACACTAAGTCATTGGACGAGGCCAGATCGTCTGGTGATACCTATAAGCTAAAGCAACTGGAAGAAAAAAATCCTTATAAAAAATCGGCGGGACGAGAGTGGGTAGAGTCCATATTTTTTGCGGTATTTGCGGCAGCATTCATACGTATGTTTCTGATAGAAGCTTATGTCATCCCTACCCCATCTATGGAAGGGTCACTTAATGTTGGTGACTTCCTTTTTGTTTCGAAAGCACATTATGGTATTCGCACACCCATGACAATAGCAATGATTCCTTTGCTTCACAATCAGATCCCTATCATCAATAAGGAATCTTATATTTCGAGCCCTAGTCTACCTTATTATCGACTTCCAGCTATAGAAAAAATAGAAGCAGGCAAACCGATTGTGTTTAATTGGCCAGTGGGTGACAGTGTCTATATCACCAGTTCAAGATCATATTTTGTCAGTCAAATCCAACGACAGCCCGAATATATGATGGGAGATAGAGAACTGGAAGTCAAGGTAAGAAACAAAGACTTCGTAGTCAGGCCATTGGACAAAAAAGATCATTATATCAAACGATGTGTAGCAGGTCCTGGCGATAGTTTAAAGATCGTGGATAGACAGTTATACCTCAATAATCAACCTGTTAAAAATCCTACACATTTGCAGTTTTTGTACGACATACTTTTGCCGCCAACGGTGACTGTAAACAATAAAAAGCTGGATGAATGGGGTATTGATTTTGGCGACAATGCCATAGGTGGCAGAGAATTATTTACATCTGGAAGGGCCATCTTATTTTTGGATGAAGGCCAAGTGCAAAAAATAAAATCTTTGGCGTCCGATGTCCAAATACTTTTGTACCCTCAGCCATCAGAACCCACCAAACTTTTTCCATTTGATACACTCATTACTAAAAATTGGTCGGTGGACAATTATGGGCCGATTTGGATACCAAAGGCAGGTGTCACTACTCCATTGAATCTGAACAATCTTCCTTTTTACCATAGGATCATTGAGGTATATGAGCACAACACTTTGGAAGTCAAAGGAAATGACCTATTTATCAATGGTGTTAAAAGTGATTCTTATACATTTAAGCAAGATTACTACTGGGCAATGGGAGACAACAGGCACAATTCAGAAGATTCGCGTGCGTGGGGATATGTACCCCATGACCACATAGTAGGCAAACCATTGTTTATTTGGTTTTCGACCAAGGAAGGTAACATCCGCAATGGCATCAACTGGGACAGAATCTTTACCTCAGCCAGCAAGGACTAAAATGGTAAAATGCAAGTATTATTAATCTGATAAATAGAACATAATCATGCGGATACAGATCATTTTGACGGCAGTTTCCATACTCTTGACTACAGTATTGTCGGCACAACTGCCAAAAACAGACATATATCTCGCAGAGATTAAAAATATCACCAGCAAGCCTCAGATATCTTCTGTAAAATATCTAAATGACTTCAATCCCAATGGTTATAACAATCAGGCTAAATTTTTTGGGTATGAAATCATATATTTTACAGCAGCCATTGACACCCAAACCAGAACCGACGTGTACAAATTGGATATAGGCAAAAACGAAGTATCCAGGGTAACCGACACCGATGGTATTAGCGAGTTTTCACCCACACCGGGACCAGATACCCATCAATTTACTACAGTTAGGATTGAGGCTGACGGCAAAGACCAAAGTCTCTGGAGCTATCCTTTAGATAGGAGTAACATAGGAAAGAGATGGCTTCCTAAATTAAATAATGTGGGATATTTTACCTTCATTGGAACAGATACAGTAGCGATGTTTTTAGTAGGTCAACCTCATAGTTTGGTTTTAGGCCATCTGCCGTCGGGAAAACAAGAAAAAATAGTGGACAACATAGGTCGATGCCTGAAGACTGATCAGCAGGGAAATATAGTGTTTGTCCAAAAGGTCAACGCTGACCACTGGATTTTGAAGAGCTATTCTCCAAAAAATAAAACCATGATCGAAATCTGCCATATGCCATCGGGTCGGGAAGATTTTGATCTGATGCCCAATGGAAGTTATATCACTTCTGATGGTCCACTGATCAAAATATTCAATCCATCGAAAGAAAAAGAATGGATCAGTATTGCAGATTTCTCCTCTTTAAAAATCATGAATATTAACAGACTCTCCATATTTAGGGATAGAATACTTTTTGTCAACAATAAATGATCCTAATATGCGCGTATTTATTTTTATGCTTACTTTTGGAATCTTGTCGTGTGGCATCAAACCAACAAACATCCAAGACAATAGTAGTCTGGAAACCCATAGAGTAGAATACAAAGCAGGCTTCCTTAAAGATCCACGATCGCCACTGGTAGTAAATGATTTGCCTTATCTTGATTTTTTTACCGAAAATAAGGCTTGGAATCTAACATGTAGCTGTACGTTGGTCGAAAATGCAACTCCTTTTGAATTGCCTACCTATAGTGGGGTGACACGAACATATATACTGTACGCAAAAGTAGCATGTCCGTATAAAAAGAGTCTGATCTCCTTAGAAATATATAAAAACATCCATCAGCCCATCAATCCATTGTACAAATATCATCTTTTCCTACCATTCAAAGACCTGACAAATGGTGATCAGACATATGGTGGTGGAAGGTATATCAACCTACAGACGACTGATATAAAAAACGGAAACATCAACATTGATTTCAATAAGTGTTACAATCCCTGGTGCGCTTACAGTGATGGATACAACTGTCCGATACCTCCCAAAGCCAATCATATCGACCTATCTGTAGAAGCAGGTGAGAAAATGTATCTAGGCGAGCACAAGCAAGCCAAACAAAATTAAGAAGAATATTTGGGAGCTTGTATCATTTAAGCTTGTCAGAAACACAACAATTATCAATATATTTGCATTATTGTAGTTGATCATAATGATTTGATCTCATTTTCTATATACGAGAGAAAGATGTCATACCACAAAAAACTTAACGGATGAAGCATTTAATTTGGCTAATAATTTTTTTACCTCTGATATTGACCTCACAGGAGAAACCACAATCATATGGTGTCATCATCATGACTTCATCACCTATAGAGCAAATCGTCCAACAGATCACCCAACAGAGAAGTATTTCCATTTCCTATAAACATCTGGGCGTGCATAGCAATACATATCTGCTTGAATCCACTGATGATGCAGCTATATATAGCCTATGTCAGAACAATCGAAATATCATAGCCTACGAATACAACTATATGTTGACGCCAAGGGTGAGACCAAATGATGTGAGGAGTTTTGAGCAATATTACTTGGACGTCATCAAAGTATTTGAGACTTGGGATGTCACTACGGGTGGTAAAGATTTTATGAATAATGATCTGGTGATTGGAGTCATTGATGATGGATTTGAACTCACCCACGTGGATTTAAAAGAAAATATATATCTAAATCCTGATGAAATAGCCAATGACAACATAGATAACGATGGCAATGGATATATAGACGATATCAACGGATGGAATACACGAAACAAAACTGGCACACAAGATGTCAAGAGCCATGGAACTAATATCTTGGGAGTCTTGGGTGCTAAAGGTAATAACAATATAGGTGTGACTGGAATGAATTGGAATATTAAACTACTACCCGTGTCCACTGGCAACCTTGTCAGTAATGTGATCGAAGGATATGAATATCTCGTCAATGAAAAAAGGCTTTATAGGAGTAGCAACGGTACAAAAGGTGCCAACATAGTGGTATCAAGTTATTCCGGAGGATTAGCAAAAGCTTTCGCATCAAATCACCCTATATGGTGCTCGGTATATGACAAATTGGGTACAGAAGGTATTTTGAGTGTGGGAGCTACGACCAATGATGCTGACAATGTAGAAGTAGTGGGTGACATGCCATCCACATGTACAAGCCCATATCTCATGATCGTCAATAGTACCAACCGACAGGATGAATTAGATGGTGTCACAGGATATGGAGTCATCAGCGTCGATATATCAGCACCAGGAGAAAGGATTCTGACCACAGACCTTCAAACAAAAGGTCTTTATACTTTTGAAACTGGTACTTCGTTGTCCACCCCCATAGTAGCAGGGGCCGCTGCACTGATGTACTCTATCAAGTGTGAAAGTTTTTATAATTTAGTAAAGAATCAGCCAATCGATGCCGTATTGGCTATCAAAGAAGCCTTGATCAAAACGGTAGATAAAAAGAATTCGATACAAGGCAAGACCGTTTCGGGTGGAAGAATGAATGTAAATAACGCTTTAAAAAGTATAGTCGAAACATACTGCTCTCAAGAGTTGGCTCCCAAAGGAAATCTTGAAATCGTCTCAGCTAAGTTGGTGAATGATGCGATCACTATCGAATATATCAGTCCAGATAGTAAAGAACTCATGGTCAAACTTTTTGATTCAGGGGGAAAGTTAGTCTATGAAACCACCATAGAGCCACCAGTATTTGGAAATAAAAAAACGACCATATACCCCGACACACAGTTATCTGGTATGTTTTATTTTGTCAGTTTAATATCAGGGATAAATGTGGCCAGTCGAGGATTTAATGCACAAGACCCTACTGCCAGATAGTAAAGTCCATATTATATTTCGATCACCTTGAGCTTGTAACCCTTTTTCTTCAATAAGGCCAACAAGCCATTGCCACCTGCCAAATGACCTGCTCCTATTGCAAAAAAGGCAGTTTTCTCACTACTAAGTTCAATGATCCGAGATGCCATATGATGGTTTCTATCATATATCATTAATTTGCGAATCTTGCCCATACTTTTTTTTGTACTTTTGTACAATTGGTCATACTTACCTAAGGCATAAAGTTCATTCAATTTGTTCAACTTATGCCTAAATGAGCTAATATTGGATACTATATCTTTTAAAGCTTTGATCTGATAGTCCAAGGGGATTTTTTTAAGTATTTCGACTTGGTCATCAAATGATTCTACTCCCTTCATTTCTTTACCTTCTGCCAAAGCAAATTGCCATAAAAGATGGTCCAATGCTAAAACATTTTGTCCTGGAAGTGAAGCTTCAGAGAGCATATTGCTAAAAAAAAATGGCGTTTTAGTATCAAAGTGATCAATATCCAGATCATAGGACTTCAATATCATTTTTCTCATCTTTTGATACTTTTTTGGCCTATAATAGTCGGAAAGTATTTGTC
>JBATLS010000047.1:0-8668 GCA_049289435.1 Saprospiraceae bacterium
CCCTTATAGTCAGGACAGATAAAAGGAAACTGAAAGCTGTCAAGGAAATTCTAAAGAATATGGAGATACCTTTTGAAATCACAAATGACATGATGTATAATGAAAGATTTGAAGCGAAGCTGCGAAAGAGTGACGAATCTTTTGCTAAAGGTGAATTTGAAGTGATCACTTTAGAAAATCTATGGAAATAAGAATAGGCCCTGAAGCTGCAAAAGATCTTGAATATATAAAATCTATCAGTAATAAAGGTCTATTTAATCATATAGAATTACTGCTCAAATCAATAATAGAAACTCCTTATACCGGCATTGGGAAGCCGGAACCACTTAAACATAATTGGTCAGGAAAATGGTCAAAACCTATTGATTAATAAAACAAACCCTATTTATGAAATGGGCGGTGATCATTATTAAAGTACGTTCATTTTTGGGCCATTATAAAAATAGTGGGGAAAGGGCTAAGTACTGAAACTACGACCAACAAAAAACCATCTCCTAAAACTCTTAGCCACTTTACAATTTCCTTACTGGGATGATTTCTTGGCATTCTTTGATCACATTTACAAAGTACTTATCGCATACAGAGGCACATTTGTCATCCATTCTTCTTCCCGGTAATTGGATAATGATGTACGATAGCAATGAATTTTCTTATTTTTTTCATGAAATACTTTTAAGGATTTAGCTTGTAAATTTTCGCTTGCTTTTACTTCTAAAGGATAAAAAAAGCCGTTTTTTTCAAATACAAAGTCTAATTCTGCTGTTCCGCTATCATTCACCCAGTAACTTATATTTTTAGCATCTGCGACTATTATTTCCTGTAAAACATATTGTTCTGTTAATGCACCTTTAAATTCTTCAAAAAACGTTGCATTATCCAAAATGACATTTGGGCTAATCTCGGCTAAGTGAGAAAGCAAACCTACATCAAAGGCAAAAAGTTTGAAACTTTTCAAATCTTTATATGAATGTAAAGGAAATGCCATTTTATGAACTGCATAAATTTTATGAATCAACCCATAGTTGACCAACCAATCTATGGCATCTTCGTATTCTCTGGCTCTGGCTCCAGATTTGAGCAAACCATATACAAATTTTTTATTTTCTTTGTCTAATTGACTTACAAGTCCGTTCCAGACGGCTATGATTTTTGGAATTAAAAGTGCTGGCGCATGCTTGGCAAAATCTTGCATATAGGAATTAAGAATGGCTTCTTGTAAGCGTTTCACATCGCTGAAGGAATTGTTCTCACTCACAAATGCAGCCACTACTTCTGGCATGCCACCCACCAAATAATAGTTTCTCAATGCTCGAATGTATCTATCTTTAAAACTGCAGATGATGGTATAATCTTGTTGCATGAGTAAGTCCCACAGCGCAGATTGGTGGGTGGCTATTAGAAACTCCTCAAAACTCATGGGGTGAATTTTTAAAAAATCTACTTTACCTACAGGAAAAGAGCCTTTATCTAATGTCACCCCTAACAGTGAACCAGCAGCTATAACATGCAAATCCGGCCTATCTTCTGCAAAATATTTCAAACTGGTCAAGGCATTAGGGGCTTCCTGGATTTCGTCAAATATGAGAAGTGTTTTGCCATCTTCTACTTTATGATTATGTAATAGTGATAAGGTTTGTATGATTCTTTCTGCACTCAAATCGGCTTCAAATAGGTTTCTATATGAAGGATCTTTTTCAAAATTGATGTATATCGATTGCTCAAAATGTTGCTGACCTAAATTTTTCATCAACCAGGTTTTACCTACCTGCCTTGCTCCCGTTAAAATCAAAGGCTTCAATGATTTTCGGTTTTTCCAATCAGTCAATTTTACCTCTGCTTTCCTGTACATAAATTGCTTACTTTATTAATGTGACCGCAAATATAGTGTATTTTCCCATTTAATCTAATGACATTTCGTCATTATGTCACAAATATATTAGGACTTTGTGCTTTGAAAATTTCAAGTTATAAATGGTATTGTTCAAAATATAGAAGTACCAAAGCATTTACAAGTAAGGAGGGATTTCATGAATTAGAAAATATTGAATTGGATTATCACCTGGTTATGTTGATATTTATAGCCAGCCTATATTGGTTGTCGAATTGAAAATTCATAATTTGCGAGATTGCAGTTACAAACTGTGACAATCGGTGTTTGGAAGTAATTCGAAAATAATTGATTTTAAAATTTAAGTCATCAAAAAAACAAACACCGTGCATTTCATAGCGACCCACGGTGTTTGTTGTATTTATTTTTGAAATCATCAAATTTACTTGATCGTAACTTGATATAGTCATTGCAATTGTAACGAATCAACCCCTTAAATAACTGGACACAAATTTTGAATTAGCCATTCGTCCTTTACGCAAACATTAATTTCCCTTTAGGTTTAGGGATTTCTCGACTCAAAGTAGTAGCAGTCTCTATCCAATCGCCAATAACTAGTTTGGCATTTGTGATGACTAATTCGTATGTTTTACGATCCGCTTTACAACCTTAAGTTCAGGAACTTCAACTATGAAGGCTTTTTCTTTCGATTTTTACTGCGAAAGATAGAAACCTATTTTACCATTCTTTTATTAATTCATTGTGACCCGATTTGAACCCAAAAGGGGTGGTCAATTTGAACCGGATTGCCTGGTCAGTTTGATCCAGATTGCCTGGTCAATTTCAACCGAATTTTACAGCTTTGACGTTTTTAGGTTGTAATAGGAAATTCATTATAGATTTTTAGGTTACATCTTTATCTAAACAAAGCACTACTGCCGACTATTACATTTTATTTTATCGTGTAACTCACACTGCGACCGCTTCCTTGTTTTTCGATCAATCCTTTATTGATTAATTCTGACAAAATACGCTTAACAGTTGGTGACGGTATCGACAATTTTTCAGCAATTTCACCAGACTGAATGTTTGGTCGGTATTGAATCATCGTATAAATTGATTTTTCCTTGGGTGAAAGCTGTGTTTCCAAACCGGTTTTATTCAATTTCGCCATAAGGTGAGACTGGATATTGGATAAGCAACTCAAAAAGAAATTCATCCAAACGGTCACATCTTCATTGGGACGTTGTGCTTGACAACTTCTAAGTACCTGATAATATTCGTTTTTTCGATTTTCAATTTCATGCTCAAAACTTACATACTGTATCCACTTATATCCGCTTTTCAGCAATAAAAGTGTTGAAAGTAAACGACTTATCCTCCCATTTCCGTCTTGAAAGGGATGAACGCTCAAAAAATCATAGACAAAAGATGCCACTTTAATCAAAGGATGTACTTCTGTTTCCGAATGATACCAACTAAGTATAGCCCTTATAGCATCTTCAGTGGCAAATCCTGCTTCAGTTGTTTGAAATATAATTTGTTGCGTACCGTCAGGAAATGAAGTTTCAACTGCGTTGTTAAGTGTCTTATAATTGCCTTTATGCCATTGGTCTTTGGCGCTATATTTCATCAAACTATTGTGTAAACTTTTGATGTGGCTTTCAGTAAGATGGATGTTTTCGTAAGATTCCGATATCAAATCCAATGCTTCAAAATAACCGACTACTTCCTGCGAATCTCTATCGGTAAGTCTTGTAATATCGATTTTTTGAAGCAATACATCCACCTCTTCATCACTCATTTTGTTGCCTTCGATGCGATTTGAAGCCCCAACGCTCCGCACAGTAGCAATACTTTTTAACTCTTTAAGGCTATGTACTTCTTTTTTCTCTATAGCTGTCCATGTTGCGTCAAACCGGTCTATTTGGCTAATTAAGTTTATCAGTTTCCAATCAATATTCAGTTTGAAATTATATACTTTACCATCCATTATGATACGATTTGATACGCAAATATACGATTATAATTTGAAAGGCCAAGTGCAAATTGATACGATTTGATACGATTTGATACGATTTGAGTTGGTTATGATACGAAAGCAGTGCAAAGTTAGTTTTAGACAAGATGACTGAGTTTTCTCGTCCAATGACGAGAATCGAGTAAAAGGTTTTATTCGATAACGAAGGAACTGCGAAAACCGCCCATCCAATCAAGTGCTTGACTGGTTCCTTCATTAAATCGTGATTTCGAATCACGATTTTGCTTCGCATCATTCTGTCCGGCTCACAGTGAATAACAATAATAGCCCGCCTGCCTACCAAATGTAGTGGTCAGGCGGGACGGAAGTTACGATGAAAAATATAACGAAGTATAAAATAAATTTTACCGTTTGTAGGCGAATGATGGAATTTTAAACAAACTCTAAGTCTAATTCAACTTCACAACTCAAACTTAACCACCTTCTCAAAATCTGTAAAATCTCTTGACACAGGTATTACCTTTCCATCCTGTAAGGTCAACAGCTTATTGCACTTGTCTATCTGCATGATGTGAAACTTATTGACCAAAAAAGAATGGTGAGTTCTGATAAAATAAGGATGATTTATTTTGGCAGCCCAATGTTTCAATGTTTTGGATGTAAGAAGTTTTTTGCCTGCTGTAAGGATGTGAGAGTCGTTGGAATACGCCTCCAACACAAGGGTATCACTGATAGCTATGACTCTCCGGACATCGTTATCTTTGACGATGATTCGGATGAAGATACAGGAAAGGCACTCACTTCGAAAAAGTAGATCGACGAAATAAAATAGTCGAATTGGCAGATACTGAAGATATAGAAAATCTGGACAAGCAAAGAATGGACATGGGTATGATGCCTATCGCAATGAACAAAAGATTAATCCCGATAGCTATCTTTTAGATTTGCATTCTTTGTATGCAATTTGTTATTTTGTTTGCAATCAGAGATTGTTAGGCCACTTTTGTATCATGCCACAGGCAGACAGGCCATGCCAAAGGCAGACAGGCCATGCCACAGGCAGACAAGCACTATTTAATAGCACTGGAGTCTGGAGTTCTGACTATATATATTTTATCTGAATTCCAAGCAGAAACCAATCATAAATTATTCATTTATGAACTATTTCATCGTCACCGTGGCGGATACTTTGGGATTAATACGTTTTTTAAGCCCATTGATGACGACGTACAACGCTAAATTTTCTACTACTTTAAATTCTACTATTGAAGTGCTCGCTCGCACATTATAGTTTCCAGCCGGGATTTTTTCATCAAGATTCATTAGTACGCTTTGGGCATCCATGATACTGAATATTTTCATACCTATGTTTGACTCGTCGTCACCATATATGTTTTTATCCATGGTAAAAGGCTGTTTGCTTTTGAGAGAAAAAGCCACTTCTTTTTCTACAGCAATATTGGGTCTGCCACTTTTTCTATTATAGATCGATGCATTGTTGATCTTGAGTGAAGCACAACCGTTAAACATGATTTGGCATCCTAACAAGAGTATCAAAGTGATTAATTTAGATATCTCCATGATTATATAATGATAATAGTTTTAGAAATTGTTTGGCCATCATGGTCAAATACTATCAAATATCTGCCAGTGCTCAATCCTTCAGTTGGTATAATGTCCTTATCTTGTGCAATGATGCCTTTTTTTACCAAGCCACCTACATAATTAAATACGCTATAACTTACTTGATTGATCTCTTTGGGCAGAGTGATATAAAGATCTTGAGACATTGGAGTTGGATTTGGAGACAAAGCGATGTCTGGCAAAATATTGGCCGCATCTTTTGTATCGCTCAATCCAGCTACTTTGATATCTATCTCCCAAAGTCCTCTTCCGAATGTTGACGCATACAACTTGTCAGTCACATAATTGATGATCAGATCTGTCACTTCGGTAAACGGTAAATTATCACCTAATTTTGACCAATGTAAAGAAGTAGAACCAAGCTTATAGTAAACGCCAATGTTTGTTGCTGCAAATAGTATTTCATCATATGTGCCTAAGTTTGTCACTTTAGAGATGATTTTTTTGACGACTACATTGGGTAGATCACCTGATATATTGGTCCATGTAAGCCCATTATTCAATGATTTAAAAACTTTTTTACCTTGATCATACCCCGATATAGACCCATACATGATATCGCTCTTAGTAGTGGCCAAAGAAATAGAATTAAAATTTGTCATGATCCCTTGCGGTGGAGTGATATCTTTTACATTTGAAAAAACACCATCTTTGTAAGTGGCAATTTTTTGATCAGTGTCACCTACTAATGCTATCCTGGTATCATATTGTTCTATTTCTAAGGTTGGTCCTACCTCCATAGATGATGGTGCATCCTTAAAACTAGCACCACCATCTGTAGAATATTTCAGTTCCAGATGTCCTGCAAAAACATGATTTGGATTTTGATTATGGATCACTGCTTCACATACAAATGGTGCGTCCATATCTCCTTCTATCACTGTCACAGCATCCATATAATTGGCCCTATAAGCCGAGGTAGTCCGATATAATGTACCCGTGGTGCCTCCTAAAAATCTGATGTTAGGATTGTTATAATTGATGGCTGCGGCGGTACCATCTCCGGCTTGTGCAGCTACCCATTGTCCAGAAAGCGTGTTAGGGGATTTGGAATATCCATCATTATCCTGAAGGCCTAACATAAAATTTTGTTTGTTGTCATCAGAAGGATTTATAGCAAAATGGTATATCTGGCCTATAATCAGATTTCCTGAGAGATCAGTCTGGCCAAATGGTTGTGATGCCGTATTGATGAGCGAGATACCGCCATCATGGGTGTCCAAAATTGTGTTTTCATCAATATAGTGAGAGAAATGATGATCTGGATGTACATAAAGTTCAGTGGATGGATCCGCTTGACGATCATCCACTTTTCTAGCCCATGTATTTCCACCATTTGAAGAATACATACCTGCTGTAGAGCAAACCAATATTTTATTTACATTAAATGGGTTTACTGCAAGTGTGACATTATATACTCCTTGAGGGTCGAAGTCTGTGATATTATTGCCTACTTTTACAGGAGCGATAGGCGCCGCTCCGCTTGCTGCTGCCAACATATCCAATGTTACCGTATATATTTTCGCGGCATTGGGTATTGCAGCTAAAAAATACACTTTGTTATTGATCACATCTTGATTAAACCTTATCACTATATTTTCTTCACCTTCTGCATTATCATAAATATTTTCAAATGTCACTCCATCATTTTTACTTAAAAATATACCTCCGGTAAGATCAGATATTAGTATAAATTTTTCTGTATAAAGGATGTCGCTCCCTGTCGGAATGTTGATGTTTGACTTTAAAAAAGTTATTGCCCCATCATGAGTATAATACACAGTATCATTCACTACGGCGACTAACTTATTGGGATCTGATGGTTTCATTCCGATAGATGAATTGTAGAATCCTTCGTTCACAGCTGGATTTGTCAATAGACCAGTGGTGGACCAAGTTTCTCCAGCGTCAATGGATTTTATGATACCAATCGGTGATGTATTTTGCGCATCACGGTCTCCTGTCATTGCATACATGATGTTGGGATTTGTCGGATTGACTCGTATATCAGTAATACCTATTCTTGCCAAAACGTCTAATTTGGGTTCCCAATTTACCCCATTGTTTGTTGTTTTCCATATACCACCATTTGGTGTTCCGATGATATATGTACCAGGGCCTAATTTTCTCGCTACATTGACTCTACCATTGCCCGGATAGGCATCATAACCATGTGCATTTACTCTACCCACAGGACCCACCTGCGTCCAACTAAGCGCAGATAATAGATTGCCCTTCTCAAGTGCTTTGGTATTGATGGGCTGATTTGGTTTTAAATCTAATAGTTCAAATTCTGGATATAATGCGGGAAAAGTGCCGTCAGCATTGACATAGTCTCTCCAATAATGTGACCATCTGCCAAATTGATTCAGCGCTTCATGCATTTGTTTTTTTTCAATAACTCCAGAGGCATTTAGATATCGGTATATGAGTTGCTTCTTAACTTCTTTTTGAATGGTGTAATAATTACTGCCCGACACCGAAGTGAGATTTTTATAATTAGCTTCCATTTGGGCATCCATGCCTTGTGAAATTAGCATGATAAAAAATATCATATTCAGCAAAGAATATAATTTATGTTGTTTGGCGATCCATTTAGTACAACATTTTGAAGAATGATTAAAGTATTTTGAATACATATTTTTGTGTGTTTAATTTTAGAATAAAGTTATACCAAATATCTCAACAATACAGTGCAGCTACCTGTCACATTATAAAAATATTAACATTTTTGTGGGTTTTCCATATAGATATGCTGTTGATTTCAGAGACCAGTATTGCTTTTTTGTGATCTGGAGTCTATGCCACTTTGGATTCTTAATGTTATCAGTTATACTTTGCATATAGTTTAAAAGGGCTTGAATCCTAGCTTAATTCTATTTTTTCAATATCGCTAATTATAAATACAAATAATTCGAAAAAAAGTTGTCTTTAATTTTTGGGTTTAGAGTACCTGGTTAGTCATTTTAGATGTATTACCATCCGGTAAAAGAATGTCAAAGGTTTTGAAATAAAAAACAATCAATTTTTAATCCAATCCCCCCCAAAAAAAAAACAGGAATATTGTTATAGCTTAAAGACTCTAATGATGAAGTGATTTAAAAACATATTGTTAATTCCTTTGCAAGTCATTGAAACACATATCTTCAGCTTTTTTCTTGTCCATTCCCGATAGCTATCGGGATCACTATGAACTTCAAAAAATGCTTTGATCT
>JBATLS010000048.1:0-2831 GCA_049289435.1 Saprospiraceae bacterium
GTTGTAAATATGCTTAATAAAAGCTCTAAATGGGGCTATACCTGTCCCCATGCCAATCAAAATAATATCGGCTGATTTATCTTCTGGCACCACAAAAGGTAAAGAGTGTGGACCTGTGATCACGATCTCATCACCTTCTTTTCTATCGCACAAGTAATTGGAGGCAATGCCATCGTATTTCTCACCGCTAAACTCGTCCACATAAGAGCATCTTTTGACCAACATGGTAATAAGTGGATGATTGTTTTTATAACTCGGTAGGTCAGCCACGCTATAAAAACGAAGATGTTCATGATTGCCAAATGGACTTTCGTGCTGGACAATCACACCAAAACTCTGATCTACTTTACATTTAAAGTTAGGATCAAGTACCTCAAACGTGATTTCTTTTATCTCCTCACTGGCCAAAGGTGTCAGGCGTTTTGAACTCTTAACCTTTGCTTTGTATTGAATCTTTGTCTTGTAATCTACTAAATGTGCCATAATATTTTATTTATTGTAAAAACTATTTTGTCTAATTAAATGCTTTTTTTGTTACTGCATACCTTGGTACATCCACAATTGTCACATGAGTTGCGACCTGCCAGTACGTCCTCATCTGTGATGAACTCCTGAAAAGTACTTCTCCACAATGTCTGAATCAACGCCCAAACGACCATGAGACCGATGATGCCCAATATGGCTATCAACATTGACTTTATCATAATTGAATATTTTTTAATAACATTAATATTTAACCTCCTAATCCCGCAAATCCCATGAATGAAAGAGATAGTATGCCAGCCACTATCAATATCAAGGCAGTACCTTTGACTACCCCGGCTACTTCCGAAAACTCCAGCTGCTCCCTGAGTCCAGCCATCAAAATCAATGCAAGTGTAAATCCAGCTCCAGCGCCTAGTGCAAATACAAAACTCTGGATAATATCATACCCTTTGCTCGTCTGAAATAAGGCCAACCCAAGTACAGCACAATTGGTGGTGATCAATGGCAAAAATATCCCCAATGCTTTGAAAAGAGTAGGTGACATTTTTTTGATAAACATTTCTACTAGCTGCACGGTAGAAGCTATCACCACAATGTAACTGATCAACTGTAAAAAAGGAGCATCTATGGCCACAAGCAATGCATGAATACCATAAGCACACATCGCACTAATGACCATTACAAATGTTACGGCGGCACCCATTTTGGAAGCTGTTTCCACTTTGGAAGATACTCCCAAAAAAGGACATATACCCAGAAAATAAGCCAATACAAAATTATTGATCAAACTGGCATTGATAAAGATGTACCATAGTGAATCGTTGTTCATACTTGACTCTTTTTTAGTTTGAATATATTGAATATCAGCAACAAAGTGGCCAAAGTAAAAAATCCTCCGGCAGGCAATATCATGATAATCCATTGCTGGAATGAATCGGGCATAATTACAAAACCAAAAATACTACCGTTACCAAATATTTCTCTGATACCCCCTATGCAAAATAAAGCAAAGGTAAAACCCAATCCCATACCCAGACCGTCCAGAATCGCCTTTCCCACTTCATTTTTGGAGGCGAAAGCTTCTGCTCTACTGAGGATTAAACAATTGACCACTATGAGAGAGATAAAGGCTCCCAAGCTTTTATGAAGGTCAACACTAATGGCTTGAATGACATAATCGGTGATGGTCACAAAAGTGGCTATGATCAAGATATAAGAAGCGATTCTCACCTGTTTTGGTATAAAATTTCGAAGCAAAGAAATGAGAATATTAGACATCAATAATACAAATGCAGTCGCTAGTCCCATAGCCAAAGCGTTCATGGCCGAATTGGAAACTGCAAGAACAGGACACATACCCAACACCTGAACAAATACTGGATTGTCCCGCCACAACCCTTTGATAAATTCATCAGCTGAAGGATGATCTGCCAGAGAACTTAAGAACCCTTTTTCAGAATTTTTATGATTTTGAATACTCATTTTTCTGTTTTATCTTTCATCACGAATGTATCTTTATGCTTATAAATCAAAGGCAGCCATTGTTTTGTGCTGACACTCAGTATATCACCTATCGCCCTGGATGAAATGGTAGCACCTGTGATACCATCGATTTCCCAATCCTTCGTTTTAACACCACGTTTGACTGTTGTGATTTCATTTTTCAATGAATTTAAATCTTCATCAAGAGCCACATCCAATGCTTCAAAATTGGCTAAAAAAATAGGATCTTTTTCTATCTTATCACCTAATCCAGGCGTCTCTTTACTTTCTAAGACATAAAATCCAATGATCTTTTGAGCATCCGGATCATAACCATACAATATATTCAACACTTCTCCATAGCCCTGGCCATTGGCTTTGACTGCTATACCCTTTAATTGGTCTTGATCATCATAACCAGCATAAATCAAAGATGTACCTATACTACCAGGTACTAACATTGCAAATGATTGATCTTGTTTCAACTCGAATGCTTTAGTATTAGTAATATCTGGAATAACTTTAAATATGGCCTTTTCCAATGCTTCAGCTTTGTTCTTCTCTATGATCGAAAACGTACCTTCAAAAGTAAGTACAATCAACAATGCACAGATCACTCCGATACCTGCCATAGCCACCAACATTTTTTTGTCATTGGAAGGTGCTTTTATTTCTATTGTATCAGGGCTGCTCATGATCGTTTGTTTTTATTATTTGTACCATACACTCTAGGTTGAATCAAGTTGTCTATGTGTGGCGAAATTGCATTGGCCAATAAGATGGCATACATCACGCCTTCAGGAAGTCCCCCCCATAATCTGATGACAACAACCAAGAGCCCAATTATTGCACCATATACCCAC
>JBATLS010000049.1:0-2461 GCA_049289435.1 Saprospiraceae bacterium
TCTTGAGGTTCTCCAAAGGCTGCATTGGATATTCCAAACCCTGCCATCATACCATCATTATCATTGTACCCAATTAGCCCAGTCAATCTGAGTATGTTTGCCTGACTATTTTGAGGAGTCGCAAAACCTTTTATGCTGAAAGGTCGTCGGCTACTATTTTTAGACACAAAAAAGTGGTTATCGCTGCGCTGGATTTCAGGCAATACTCCTTGTTTGTCCAAAGATAATTGCTTCAAAGATTTATATTGATCATAGACTATAGAGATGTTTTTAGACTGAGCAATTCCATCAGCTACTACAGTTACTTCGCTACCATCTGTATATATCAAGGTTACTGGTACAGGAAGCGCAAGGTCACCAGTATTAGATATTTCCAATATTAAATTGTTTGATTCTTTTTGAATGCTTTGTATAGAATAATCTGTATGTCCAGCTTTATAAATATAGTCAAATATGGCTTCTTTGCAAGCCTTTTGACTCTTTTGCTCCAGCTCTTGTGCCAATACTTCAGGAGTCAAAACATTGGTTGAGGTTGCAACTTCCTTGATCACCTCATCCAATATGCTTGTACTGGTCAGTGTCTGTTTATATTGGTACAGGGCTGCCGGATGATAAAAATATTGAGTATAACTGTTGTTTGATCCTAATATAAGATTTGTTTTGCCAAGTGGAGTCCTTTGCCTGAGTCTGCTTTGAGTATATAATACCTCATTGCCCGGATGGTCAAATTCAGTATTTCGATCCATAGGAATCTTCATCTGATGATGCAATAGATCAGCATAATAGGTGGCAAGCCCTTTGCTCAACCAAGGGTATCGAAATGTATTTATTTTGGATTTATCTGTCAGCCATATATCAGCCATAATTCTTGTCAGATCCGCATATAATTGGTCTTTACTACCGTTTCCTTTGATACATTCGGCAAGGCCATCACTTTTATAACAATTTTTTGATCCTAAAAATAGGGTGAGTGATTCATACGGATATTCACCCAAATGACTTTGCAAGCTGTTGATGATATTTTTTAGTTTTTCTCCAATGACTTCAGCATGATCATATGATGTATTCGCAAATATAATTTCGAAGGGAATGGTGCGTCCGTTGGCCAGAAAATGTCCCCGCTCACTTTCCCACGGTTTTTTAAACAATAAGATGGCCAGGTTTTTCATTTTGTTAGATGTGATCCTTGTGGTAGCTCCCG
The DNA here is from genome assembly GCA_049289435.1 of Saprospiraceae bacterium. GTDB lineage: Bacteria > Bacteroidota > Bacteroidia > Chitinophagales > Saprospiraceae > OLB9. The sequence continues at coordinate 1,202 of JBATLS010000049.1, forward strand.
TATCATCACGCTGCCCGTTGGTATAAAGATATCGACCTTGTATATCCATTTGAACATTTACATCGGATGCATATACCAAATCATCCATATTGAACAAATGATGGTTGAATTGCCATGAGCCATCATATACTACCAGTTGAGGATAAAAATTGCGCAGCCAGTAATTTCCATTTTTGTACCCTACCCCGTCTATCAACTTAGGCAATCGCAATCGGTAAGAAAAAGTAAACTGTCGGGATTTGCCAGCCAAAATACCTATGAATTCATTACTTTTTTCATGATAATAATAAGTCAATGGCTTCCCATTGGAAGTAATGTTGATGTCTTTGAGTGCCGATAGTTGGCTGTCTTTATAAAAGTAAAATGAGGTTTCGTTTCTCCGCAGCAATTCTTCACTAAATTCATTGTAGGTATTGGAATAAGCATTGGCTACTATCTGAAACCACAGGGTATCCTTAGTACCGACCAAATAGTCAGGGATAGAAATGACAGCATCTACACTCAATGTGTGAGTGAACGTATCCAAGTGGAGTTTCATATCATAAACGGGACGCTGACTTATGCCATGCAGAGACCCAAAAAGAAAAACCAACAGACTTGTTTTTTTCAACCAATAAAGCATCATCCACCATTATTTGGCTCAAATTTATACAATATGCCCAACATATGGTGATTTTGGGTGATATTTTAATATCTTGAATATAACCTTTTACGCAATCAGAGTCATAAAATCTGAGATGGTTGGCAAAGGCCTTCACCACTTTGTTTCTATTGGAGCATCATTTAAGTACCCTGTGTAGTGGTACCTTGAGCTCCGCCTTGATTGTCTTGACCTTGCTTGAGATCACTGTTTTTGACTTTAGATTTGCGCTCTTTGAAGTCCACAGATCCAAATTTGTATCTAAAATTGACTCCAATCGATCTGAATGGTATGCTAAATGAGGTTTTCTGTAAAAATGCGTCTGTATCGATATTGGACTTGAAGAACTTATCACTATTGAATGGCTCGATGAGGGTCAGACCGATGGAAGAATTTTTAAACTCTTTGCGGAATCCCATGCCGTATATCGTAAATGCTGGATTGTCCCCCTGGATGGTTCTCACAGGTGATCTGAAAAAACCGAAGAAATCAGCTTTGAATGTTCCTGAAATCTTTATTTCACCATTCATAAATAGATTATAGTCGTAGCTGCTCCTTTCTTTGGCTTGACCATTGACGATTCCTTTGGCATTGTACGTAGCAAAATTTCCACCAGTACG
>JBATLS010000050.1:0-1617 GCA_049289435.1 Saprospiraceae bacterium
AGGCATCAACCCTCCTGCTATGGCGGTTGTTTTCAAAAATTTTCTTCTGGATGGCATACGGTAATATTAAAGTCAATTTAATTTTACAATAATAATTCAAACTTAAAAAATATTGGGCAATCTTGTATTATGAATATGCAAAATCAAATTTGGGGATACCCCATCTGATGATTGCGAAATACCATTCAGAAATCGTTTGCGCAATCGTTTTCTAATTTTTTATAAATATGTATCTATTTTCTATTCAGTGGATAATAAATTTTTTAAACCTTCAAGCGTGTCAGCGTCTGTAGCCAATTTGTCTCTGCGCCACCTAATAATACGAGGATACCTTACAGTCACACCAGACTTGTGTCTCTTGGAGGTAGCGATACCTTCAAAAGCGAGCTCAAATACTAACTCGGGGCGAACACTGCTGACAGGGCCAAATTTCTCTATGGTATTTGATATTACAAAAGCTGTGATCTCCGCCATTTCCACATCAGTCAATCCTTCATTAGCCTTAGCAAATGGAATCAGTTGATCCCCTTCCCACAGGGCAAATGTAAAAGCTGAATATACATGGGCACTTCTTCCTTGTCCTCTTTGTGCATAGATCATGACCGCATCTATGGTGTAAGGATCACTCTTCCATTTCCACATATCGCCCGATGTACGGCCTTGGTGATAGTAGCCGGATTTTCGCTTGAGCATCAGACCTTCAGCATGCAACGACCTGCTATCATCTCTATAGGATTGCAATTGACGGATATCACTAAACGGGAGGATTTCGGAGAGATGTATCGTTTCATTCGGTAGTGCTGTGTGTAAACTTTCAAGCATTTTACGTCTCTCTTCAAAAGGTAGTTTTCTGATATCTTTCCCATCATACTCCATGATATCGTAGGCGATAAATCTGGCTGGTATGTCATGCAGTATTTTTTTACCTGGTTCTTTTCTGTTGATTCTTGATTGAAGTTTCTGAAAATCCATGGGCAAATCATTTGCCCAAGCCACGATCTCACCATCTATGACAAATTCTTTTTTTAGCTCACTTAGTGCATCAAATTCAGGAAACTGTTCGGTGATCAATTCTTCTCCCCGAGACCAAAGAAAGACTTGGTTATTTCTGTGTATTAATTGCCCCCTGATGCCATCCCATTTATACTCAGCTATCCACTCTTGTGCATTGATACCAGCGATGTCACCCTCAGGCAAAGGGTAAGATAGATAAAACGGATAGGGCTTGGAGATGTCTGATGATTGATTGTCAAAATCAAATAACTGCGCCCAGGAAATGCTGAGCGGAGTCCAATCACCCTCGAGATGAAAAGCGATCGTAGTTGGTTCTTGACCAGTGGCAATGGCTAAGGCTTGGGTCATGAGGCTTTTGGTTACCCCGATCCTGAATCCGCCGGTCAATAGTTTGTTAAACACCCAAATAGAAGGAGTATCCAGGACTGACCAAGCATTGGTAATAAATTCTTTTTTTTTCGCTTCTGTAGTATCCGACATACCGTATAAATCGGCCATCCAAAGGTGAAGCGGCTTGTCCGAAGGGCTCTCAGTTCTAGGCAGTATCAGTGCCATCGTTTCTGCCATATCGCCTATGATGTGATAATTTTGTTCAAATAACCA
>JBATLS010000051.1:0-5662 GCA_049289435.1 Saprospiraceae bacterium
ATCCAATAGTGTCAGATGGACGACAATATGGTCTTCACCCTTCACTCCCGAGGATGCAAGCGATGTTTGAAGCAAATAAACTGGCTTTCGTCTCCAATGTAGGGACACTCATCCAACCCACCACCAGACAGCAGTTTTATGATGGTAATGTACCGCTTCCTTTGGGATTGTACTCTCACTCTGATCAGATCATGCACTGGCAAACCGGAGTGCCCGACAGGAGGGTAGGTCAAGGCTGGGGTGGAAAAATAGCAGACCTATTGTCTTCAGCCAATGAAAATACCACCGTCTCAATGAATGTATCCTTGTCAGGGAGCAATGTGTTTCAGACTGGGGAAAATACCGTAGAATACTCACTCCACCCAGAGTATGGAAGTTTGGGAATCATTGACTACAATAATCAAGATTGGTTGCTCAATCAGATGCGCAGACTTGCCATAGATGGTATGGTCAATCCGGCATATGAAAACGTATTTAAAAATACCTATAGAAAAACCATAAAGACCGCTATAGATGGCAATGAAATGCTCTCAGCGGTATTGGACAGTTCTCCTGTTTTCGATGTTCCATTCACTCAGGATAGCGACCTTTCCAAAAGTTTTGAGATGATCGCGAAGACCATCTCAGGTCGGGATACCTTGCAGATGAACCGGCAGATTTTCTTTGTAGAGTTTGGAGGTTGGGATCATCATGACGAATTGCTCGTCAATCAAGCCGAAATGCTTACTGAATTGGACAATGCTCTCTACCAATTTAATGCCGCTATGGAGCAACTTGGAATATCAAACAAGGTGACGACATTTTCGCTTTCAGAATTTTCCCGAACACTCACATCCAATGGAAATGGTACAGATCATGCATGGGGCGGCAATGTATTTGTGATGGGTGGTGCTGTATCCGGACGTAAGATTTACGGGACGTATCCTTCCTTGGTTTTGGGCAATTCCAATCCACTGGAAATAGGTGGTGGATCTTTGATTCCCACTACTTCGTCAGATGCATATTTTGCAGAATTGGCCTTATGGTATGGTGTGCCGCCGTCAGAACTGGTTACACTTTTTCCTAATATTGGTAATTTTTACACTCCCTCACCTGGCAATATGCCTATAGGATTTTTGACAGTGTGACGGCAACTCAATTTATTTATATTTGACCAATAGATTGGTACTAACTTCTTTGCTGACTACTTCGTCGTACTTCTGATCTATTTGGATAGACATTGATTTATCGTAGGCGTTGATATCCATTATTTTAATCTCACTGCCTAACTTGATATTGATTTTGGTCAGATATTTCAAAAATTCGGCATGGTGATCTTTGACTCCCAAGACTATCGCTGATTGAGTAATCAAAAGTTCTGCTAAGCTCATTTGAGTACGCAAAGTAAATTTCCCTTCGGCATTGGGTATAGGATCTCCATGAGGGTCAAACTTTGGGTAATCCAGATATGCATCCAATCTGCTGATGAGTTGGTCAGAGTCGATGTGTTCCAGTTCTTCAGCGATATCATGCACTTGATGCCATGCAAATCTCAACTTGGATACCAAAAACACTTCCCATAGTCTATGCTTCCTGATGAGATGAGTGGCGGTCTTGTTGCCGGCAAGAGTTAGGTGCACTCCTTTATATTTTTCGTAGAGGATGTAATTTTTTTCTGACAGTTTTCTGATCATGTCAGAGACAGATGCCGGTGTTGTATTCAGATGCGTGGCTATCGAATTGGTACTGACAGATTTTTTTTCTTTTTCAGCAATCTTGAAGATGGCTTTAATATAATTCTCCTCAGTTCTGGTGAGCATAGGCAAATATTTAATGCAAAGATAAATAATTATTTAGATGGGTCTAAATATTATTTTTGTGAGAGCATATTATTATATCCACTATATTAATATTAGGAATTTGCTCCACTTCTTAGACTTTCTTACTGTTATACCATTTTGTCCGAACAAAAAAAAAAAGGGCATGCATTTCAGTCCTACTTTGGTGACAATGTAGTAAGTTTGCTTCATGAGAATGGTAATCAAGTATGTTCCTACTAAGTGTTTATTTAGATATGTCATCATATTACTGCTGGGATTTGTGACCCAAAGCATGCTGTCCCAGATAAGTCCTATGAGTTTTGAATACCTGGACATCTCCAATGGATTGCCGCATAATACCGTGTTTTGTATCATTCAGGACAGATTTGGATTTATGTGGATCGGCACTCAGGACGGTCTATTGAGATATGATGGTCAAAAAGCTAAAGTTTATAGCAACAGTTCCAATAAAGACTTTCCGGCCAAAAACATCCAATCCCTATTGGAATACCCTTCGAGTGACATGTACATAGGGACGCGCGGGCAGGGATTGATCGTCAAATCAGGCATTACAGGTAAATTTGAGCCTTTGCCAAACAAATCCCTCAATGATGCATTAGCCACTAGCTGGATCAAAAGCTTGTACATGGACTCAAACCAAAGGATATGGATTTGTACCCTTGGTGATGGATTATGGATGTTTGATCCTCGGACTGGGGATCATAAAAGCTACCAAATCGATAATTCCATACTAAATTCTAATCAGGTGTCTTCGGTAGTAGAAGACAAAGAAGGACATATATGGATAGCCAGTAGTAGTGATCAATTATTTTATGTCGATGTATCTTCCAATGAGTTGGCATTGTACAAAAGTGATACTCAGAAATTTTATGGATTCAGAAAAGTGTTTTACAAAGACAAGTCCGATCGCTTGTGGCTGGGTACTGAAGGATATGGGTTGTATTTACTTGTAAAAGGACAACAATCGTGGAGACATTTTACTACCAGAGATGGGTTGCCTTCCAATATTATCACAAGTATAAAAGAGAACATATCAGGGCAACTATTGATAGCTACCGACGGTGGAGGATTGTATGTCCTGGACCCAAATACAGGGCTTGGTAAAATCTTTGATATATATGAAGGCAGAGAGCCAATGAATACCAATGCCTTATATCATATATGCATAGACCATGACCAAAATGTATGGATAGGTACCTACAATGGTGGTATAAACATACACAAAGAGTACAAAACAGCATTCGAAACTTATGATAAAACGGACAGCAATCCCGGAAGTATGTTGTCCATATTAAGTATCAGTGGTCAAAAAACTAAAAAATATTGGCTTGGCACAGACGGCAGTGGAGTCTATGAATTTGATCCCTCAACAAAAAAACTAGTTGAAAAAAACTCATATCTGCGTATAAATCCGAAGATCATCAAGAGCATATACGAAGATAAGGATCAACAGCTCTGGTTGAGTTCGTACAATGATGGTTTGTATCAAATAAATCTCAAAACCAAACAGAAAAAACACTATCACCCCGATGCTGCATCAAATTTACGTATCAGTGGCAGGAATGTGTGGTCCATTGCTGAAGATAATGATGACCATATTTGGATAGGCATGCTAGGAGCTGGGTTAAACAAAATAGACAAAGTTACCGGTAAAATCAGCCAGTACACATATGATCCGTCAGATAATTTTGGCCTGTCAGGTAATGTGGTGATGAATGTCTTAGTGGATGATCATAATGACGTGTGGGTAGGCACCAACACTGCGGGCTTAAGTATTCTGAATCAAAGGACTGATTCATTTACCAGATTAATACACGACCCAACAGATGGACAGTCCATTTCATCCAATGATATCAGGTGCATATTTATGGATTCCAAAAAGCGAATCTGGATAGGTACCGAAAGTGGTGGTCTCAACAGATGGATGGGTGGAGCTCATTTTAAACATTATACAACCAAAGATGGCCTTGTATCCAATGCTGTCATGGGCATTCAGGAAGATGCACCAGGACATATCTGGATCAGTTCGTTCAAAGGTATCAGCCGACTTGACGAAAAAAACAATACGATTTATAATTATAACTTTCATCAAGATTCTCCATTCGACATCAATCAATTTAATATGGCATCCATGGCATCGGACAGCACCATGATGGCTTTTGGCGGTATTCATGGTTTGACGGTCTTTTATCCTGAACGTATCAAACTAGATAAGCCGCTGCCCAAAGTCTATTTTACGGACTTCAAAATTTTCAATAAAGAAGTAGATAGTGGTAAGGTGTATAGCAACACCTACGAGCAAAATTGCAATATTGATAATGTCGAGATCATAGATATTTCATATGCTGAGCATACTTTTTCTTTGGAGTTTATATCCATAGACTATGCTGACCCCCAAAGTATGGTGTATGAGTACATGATGGATGGATTTGATCAATCGTGGCTAAGGACGACCAGTGACCAGCGAGAAGTCACCTATACCAATCTCAATCCCGGGACATATATCTTTAGTGTCAGAGCATCCAATAGTCCAGGTATTTGGGGCCCTGAAAAAAGCATTACCGTCATCGTCCGACCACTATTCTGGCAAACCTGGTGGTTTAAATTGTTTTTGGGTATATTCTTTTTGGGTGTTGTGTACCAATTGCTCAAGGTCTATTCTGCCAATAGAGAGATGGCACTCAAACAAACCGTATTGGAGTCTAATGAAGCCATATTGACCCTGACAAATGAAAAATTGGGTGCACAACAGGAAGTATTGACCCTTACCAACGAAAAACTCGAGATGGAGCTGCTCAATAAAAATAGCGACCTCATGAATCAGACTGCTAAAATAGCTCATAAAAATGAAGTACTCATTGATATCAAAAGAGAACTTGCACATATATCTGCATCAAATGAAGCCAGTAGAAATAAAATGATCAGAAATCTTGGATCATTGGTGGATATGGAACTTGAAGACAAAAAAAACTGGGACAAATTTCAGCAATACTTCGACCAGATAAATCATAATTTCAGAACCAATCTATTACAAAAACACCCTAACCTATCTCAAAATGATTTGCTGATGTGTACCATTACTCATTTAAACTTAAGTAATAAAGAAATGGCATTGCTCCTCAATCTATCTATATCGGGTATAGAAAAAAGCAGGTATAGACTCAAAAAGAAGCTCCAACTCCAAGCAGATGATGATTTGAATACTTATTTGCGAGGTTTTTGATAAACATCAGACCTCCAAGTCCTGCCATTGAAAATCAATGGAATATAAAGGATGCTCGTAAATTAGAAATATTTAACTTTGCGAGATGGGACAGATACTTTTACCATTATTTCCGACGGATACGCAATATTTAACATCCACTTTAGGAGTGTTTAAAACGGATAAATCAGTTTTTTATTTACATTCGGGTGTACCTATCTATAGCCATCTTGAGGAAGATTTTGAGAATTTCAGGTACATCACATCAAAATTTCTTTGTCAAAGATTATGTACAGCATCGGATATTGTACGAATATTTCATGCATCGACAGATAGTATAGGGCGGTATAAGCGACAATTGGAGCAGAAGGGCGTGAGATCATTTTTTGGACCCGATCGTCGACATGGTCATAATTAGTGTCTGCAAGAAAACATGTAAGATGCTGATACATAACTACTTGCACTAAAAAAGATGTTTGAATCAAATTGCTATAAGTTTGCATATTTGTCGTAATTTGCTTATATTGTGCTTATTATACATATTATTTTGGTACATTTAGGAAAAACAAGTAAAAATGCGCAAAAGATTCGAACAACAATATAGCCTTGGCCGAATAGCTATCGAAGATACAGAGATTAG
>JBATLS010000052.1:0-5404 GCA_049289435.1 Saprospiraceae bacterium
AAGATATTAAGAATGATAAATTATGAGACAACTCATTTTGATAAAGGATATAGAACAAAGTAAAATGAAAGCTTTGATTGATTTCTTAAAGTCTTGGAATATTGATGCAGAACTGGTAAGTAGTTCAATAATTGCAAAAAAAGAAAGCAAGTTTACTCTTTCAGCTGGCCTATGGAAAGACTATAATATTGATAGTAAAGAACTTAGGGCACAAGCTTGGAACAGGAAAAAATGATCCTGTGTGACACCAATATATTTATAGAAATTTACAGAGGTAATTTTGAGATTATCCATCTAGTGGAATCTATTGGTCAACACAATATAGCTATTTCTGATGTCACTTGCGCAGAGTTGTTATATGGTGCAAGAAATAAAAAAGAACTGCAAGCCATACGCAACGATATGGACAAATTAACGAAATTACCAATTGTAGCTGAAATTTCTAATATGGCAGTACAATTGATTGAAAAATATGCGTTATCATATAGATTCAGAACTCCAGCCTCTTGTTCTGTAAAAAGGGAAAAAATGCAGTTGACTCTCAAATATGTAAAGGAAATAAATTACATCAATTGGCATAAGTTGCAGCAAAACTGAACCATGTTTTGGCTAAAGCCAAATATTAACAACACTCATTGTCCACTGGCTGAAGCCAGTGGCAATTGAAAAAAGTGTATTTTTATGGAATTAAACTGCGAGAAGTCTGGAGTTCTGCAGTTATCACTGTGAGACGCATTGATTGCTTCTACTGGGATCGTACATAATATCGAACTCTATACGCTCAATATCAAAGATTTTAGATTTTTGGATATGTTATCGCTATATAATGTTAAACCTAAATATCTATAATTCAAAAAACCTATCGTCCAAATTCAAGCATCCTGCAAATTGATAGAGTAAAACGATCAATTCATTTTTTTATAATCATTCAAATCGATAAAATATTCGGTAGGTGATTGTGATTGAAAACTCAATTTGATGGTTTGATTATTGATGATATAAGTGTCCTCCAATATCATATTTCTATGAGGAATTACTTGACTATAATCAATATTGACAGGCAATTTTGCTTCGGAGTTTAACTTGTTGAATAGAAACACGGGCAAAAAACTATACTTTATGGGAGAGATGAATATTGTGTTTTTGTCTGTGGTCTTTTCATAACTCATGACATATTCCTTTCCGGTTTTTGTTGGCCAACCATAATCGTTTTTACCAAATTTTTTGGATCGTCCTGTCGGTTTAGCATTCTTTTTGAAGTCGATCTGAATTTGTTTGGTCATTTTTGCAAAATCAACATACTGTTCAGGGCTCATGATCTCTCTTTTTTTATCCCCAAATTCATCCGAGTACCCAAATATGTAGTTTCCTTTCTGATCAGCAATCACAAAATCGACCATTTCGCCGGACCACCCATATGCTTCTTTGGTAAATAAAAAAGTCCCCGATAAGGTGTCGACATATATGCTCATTTCACCACTCTTGTAATATTCATCAGGGGCAAGGTCATTTTGATAGATCCAGGTCAGTTGGGTCGAAAAATAATATTTACCTGAATTGGGATTCCAATATTTATTGCGTTGTGTGAGTGTAGCTTGCGCACATGATACCTGATGCATCATGATGATCCCTAACAAAAGTAGTTGAAAGTAGGTCTTCATATATTGTTTTGATTTGAGTTATTGTTCACCCTAAATATACTTACGTCTGAAGCAGGTCGTTTGTTGAACCCACATCCCTATTTTATTATTTAATATTTTTTAGCAAATCATCAAGGCCATGGGTTTTGATGATAAATGCGGTGGATAAGATCATGCCCAGACGGCCATCAGGAAATCCTTTGCTTGACATCCACTCCAAGTAATAAGCAGGAACATCTTTGATCAGCCTGCCCTTGTATTTCCCAAAGGGCATGGGCATCCTAACTATATCAAGCAAAATGGTTTTATCCAGGGTCAAAGAAGCATCTTCCATGTTTATGATATTTCTTCTATATCGGCAGTCGCCAAATCCATGACTTCTTCCTCAGGTTTGACCTGGTCAAGTTCTACTTTGAGATTGTCAATAATAAATACTTGTCTTTCAGGAGTATTTTTACCCATATAGTACCCAAGCAAGTCTTCGATCTTAGTTTTTTCACCCAAGATGACGGGTTCAAGTCTGATATTCTCCCCTATGAAATCTTCAAATTCATTGGGAGAAATTTCACCCAATCCCTTAAATCTTGTGATTTCTGCTTTTCCACGCAATTGGCTGATGGCATTTTGTTTTTCCTGCTCACTGTAGCAATAAAAAGTCTTTTGCTTGTCCCGCACTCTAAATAGTGGCGTATCCAGTATATACAAGTGGCCATGCTTGACAAGATCAGGAAAAAACTGTAGGAAAAACGTCAGAAGCAACAATCTGATGTGCATACCATCCACATCGGCATCTGTGGCTATGACCACTCGATTGTATCGAAGGTTATCTATCCCATCTTCTATATCCAGGGCGTGCTGTAGCAGATTCAATTCTTCATTTTGATACACCACTTTTTTGGTCATACCATAGCAATTGAGTGGCTTGCCACGTAGCGAAAAGACCGCTTGAGTCTGTACATTTCTAGCCTTAGTGATCGAACCGCTGGCCGAGTCTCCCTCGGTGATGAAGATGGTACTTTCGAGTTTGATTTCGTCATCCACTTTTTTGCCATCGGTCAGATGGGCACGACAGTCTCTCAGTTTTTTGTTGTGTATGTTTGCCTTTTTTGCTCGCTGATTGGCTATTTTTTTGATATCGGCGATTTCTTTTCTCTCGCGCTCAGATTGTAATATCTTCCTTTGGAGCGCATCCGCAACTTCTTTATTTTTGTGTAAAAAATTGTTTAGATTGGTTTTGAGAAAGTCTAAGATAAAACTTCTGATCGAGGTGCCCTCCGGTGACATGTTTTGTGATCCCAGTTTGGTCTTAGTCTGTGACTCAAACACTGGCTCTTCGACCTTGAGACTGATGGCGCCTACGATAGATGTCTGGACGTCACGGGAGTCGTAATCTTTCTTATAAAATTCGCGAATGGTTTTGACTATGGACTCTCTAAATGCCGAAAGATGGGTACCCCCTTGGGTGGTATTTTGCCCGTTGACAAAAGAATAATACTCTTCACCATATTGAGTATTGTGAGATATGGCCACTTCGATGTCTTCTGACTTTAGGTGGATGATTGGGTATAGCAAATTTTCGACATCCGTCTTGCGCTCCAACAAATCCCTCAGTCCATTTTTGGAGACCAACGTTTTGCCATTGTAATTGAGCTTTAGGCCAGCATTTAGATATGCATAATTCCACAGTTGGTTTTCTACATACTCCGGTCTGAACTTAAAGTGTTTGAATATCGAATCGTCAGCCACAAACTCGATCAATGTTCCGTTGGGCTCTTTGGTCTTTGTGAGTTTATGATCCATGGTGATCATACCGATATTAAATTCAGCGGCCTTACACTCCCCCTCTCTATATGATTGTACTTTGAAGTAGCTGGATAGTGCATTGACTGCCTTAGTACCTACCCCATTGAGACCCACAGATTTTTTAAAAGCTTTGGAGTCGTACTTGCCCCCCGTATTGATCTTGGACACACAATCTATGACTTTGCCGAGTGGTATGCCTCTACCGTAATCCCTGATGGATACCTTGCCTTGCTCTATGAGGATATCAATGTTTTTACCGTTGCCCATGACAAATTCGTCGATGGAGTTGTCTATCACTTCCTTGAGCAATACATAGATGCCATCATCCTGCGATGATCCATCACCCAGCTTGCCTATATACATGCCCGGACGCAGTCGAATATGCTCCTGCCAGTCGAGGCTACGGATGTTGTCTTCATTGTAAAGTACGGCAGTGTTGTCTGTGCTCATCAATCTAGTGTTTATCTAAGTAAAAGTAGTTATAATAATGTTACCGCAAATATAACAGAAAAAAATGATATGTTTTTTCGATTATGAAAACAATGTAGTTTAAACATAATCCTGCTATATAAATTATAAATTTGCTTCTAAGGAACAAAAAAAAGAAGTGTCAATTTATTAAAAGCTGGATTCAAGTAACAAATGGTAAATGTTACTTCTTTGTGAACCTTTGAGACTTTGTGACTTTGTGGCATTTCATTATTTTTACCCTTTAGAAAAGTACACATGTTACATTAAATATCAATGCTCAGATCTCTTTCTGGGTACTGGATCATGACCATGAGCACCCCATGGGTGACATCTCGCAATCCTTCGTACTCCCAGCCACATTCCCTTCAATGGTCCCCAAACTTCAATAGCCTCTATCATATACTGCGAACAAGTCGGTTGGTATCTACACTGTGACGGGAAAATGGGTGAGATGGCCATTTGATAAAATCGGACAGGCCAAATAAAAATTTTCTTAAAGAGATCCAATAGAAACAATATTTATAGCGTGAAGACTTCACTATGGTTTTTAATATCCAAAATGACAAAGTGTTTTTTCTTTTTATCTACAGTGAAGTCAATGATATTTTTTTGATCACTAAAAATTTCGAGCAACAATTTATTGTCCATCTGCAGGCTGTGGAGATTTTTATGACCCTTGATTTCCAGATAACACCACACGGCCATTTTATCTTTTGATACTTCTTTGCCCAACAACTCTGACGGACGGGTGATATTATCAATTTTGATCACTAGTTTTTGATTGATATATTGATGAATGGCTTCTTCACCCGATGCACTTTCTTTGTCGGTGCACAGATATAGATTTTTTTTGCCCATATGAGCCAATCCATCTTCCAGGTCATCAATAAATATATGTGCTGCTATCTGTATATCACCAGACTTCGTATCGTAGTTGACTTCGCACCGACTGATATGAAAATCATGCTTAGCCTGACTACCGGACTCACCTACATTGAAAACATCAGTACAAACAACCAAAAAATAAGTAAAAACTAAAAGCATATGGTTTTATATCTCTTTATTATTTATCCAAGCAACTTGAAAGGTATAACAATATTTATTACGATCAAGTTCTGATATGCTTTTTTTTCAGATTATTATTCAAGTGCCATTTTTGCTAACAGATGGTATTAGGGCTTATTAAATCAAACTTTTAAAGAAGTATAAGGCTCTTTGACGATCCCTAATAATGTCCTAAGGCAGAGACAACAATGACCACCACTTCGTCCCCAAGTATTTGATAGATCAGCCTGTCCTTTTTATTGAGCCTACGACTCCAGTATCCCGAAAGATGATGCTTTAAACGCTCAGGGCGACCTGTACCAAAGTCGGGATGTTCAGAAAGTTCATAAATGATCTGTTCTAATTTTGTTATCATTGCTTTGTCACCAGATCTTCTTATCATTTCAAAATCTCGGCTGGCTTCTTTATTTACTTCAACCCTAAAC
>JBATLS010000053.1:0-1856 GCA_049289435.1 Saprospiraceae bacterium
CATTCATACCATAAATCATCAAAATAGATATCAGATGAAGTTTAAAGCAATGATAATACTTTTAATTTTTAGTCACTCTATAAATACATTTGCTCAGACATCTTACTTTCCTGATGATCAGTGGCAGCGGAAAAAACCAGTCGAACTAAAGATGAGTGCTGTTCTTATAGACTCGGCTGTAAATTTTGCTATTCGAAATGAAAGCAAAGTTGATAAGGATCTAAGGGTTTCTATGTTGAAATCCTATGTACGAGAACCAAATTATTATATCAAAGGACCTACACGTCGCAGGGAAGGTCCAAATGGACTTATCATCAAAAATGGATATATCGTTGCAGAGTGGGGCGATATACAGCGGGTTGAAATGACCTTCAGTGTGACTAAAAGTTTTTTATCTACTGTGGCGGGGTTGGCAGTTCAAGATAAGCTTATAAAAAATATCACTGACCCGGTGCATATCTATGTCTCCGATGGTACTTTTGACGGAGTCCACAATCAAAAGATAACCTGGGAGCACTTGCTGCATCAGTCTTCAGATTGGACAGGCACTCTATTTGGCCTTCATGATTGGGCGGATAGACCGCCTAAAGATGGAGAGCAAGATGATTGGGTCAGAAGACAACTGTTGATGCCAGGGACTGTATTTGAATATAATGATGTCAGGGTCAATCTGTTGGCATACGCTCTCCTCAATGTCTGGAGAAAGCCATTGCCCATAATACTGAAAGAGAAGATCATGGATCCCATAGGCGCCTCAGTGACTTGGAGATGGCATGGTTATGAAGATTCTTTTGTGACTTTGGATGGCCTGTCTATGCAATCTGTCAGTGGTGGAGGCCATCATGGTGGTGGATTATTCTCCAATTCTATGGATCTTGCCCGACTTGGACTATTGTTTTTGCGTCAGGGAAACTGGAATGGGAAACAACTCCTCGCTAAATCATGGATTAAAGCTGCCACAACGCCTTCTCCTTCAGCGGGTGATTACGGATATATGTGGTGGCTAAATCATGATAAGAAATGGAGAAACCTACCTGGTGAAATTTATTATGCTGTAGGGTATGGTGGCAACTATATCATCATAGATCCTACCAATGATTTGGTCGTAGTGACTAGGTGGTTGGACAATGATGGTTTGGAAGAATTTGTCAAATTAGTGGTCAGCTCTATTCAAAAATAAGATCATTCATAATAAAAACTATGATTGATGAAGTTTAAAAAAATGCTATAATGAAACATATTTTTACTTTTATCTTGACCTTAATACTATTTTATACCGTGACAGCACAAAAACCAAGAGCACGAGATTTGGGAATACCATTCGATGGTCAGACAGGAAAATACAATGCCATCACAGATGTCCAGGGTATAGAAGTAGGCTATAGCACCATCATCTCTGGGCAAGGAAAAAACATTCGGGGTCAAGGCCCGGCGAGAACAGGGGTAACAGCCATATTGCCCAGAGGCAGAGTTAATAATCCTGTCTATGCCAATTGGTATTCACTCAATGGTAATGGCGAAATGACGGGTACTACCTGGATCACAGAATCAGGATTTCTCGAAGGTCCTATTATGATTACAAACACCAATAGTGTAGGGGTAGTACGTGACGCAGTGCTGAAATGGTTTATCAAAACAGCATGGTACAGTGAAGACTTTTGGTACACATACCCTGTGGTGGCGGAGACTTATGATGGCTTTCTCAATGATATCTATGGATTTCATGTCAAAGAGAGCCATGCATTTGCAGCCCTCAATACCGCAGCCTCCGGACCTATACAAGAAGGAAACGTAGGTGGTGGGACTGGCATGATGTGCCTGGGATTTAAAGGTGGCACAGGCACCTCATCCAGAGT
>JBATLS010000054.1:0-5173 GCA_049289435.1 Saprospiraceae bacterium
CAGAGGAAGCACTCGCCGAAACCATAAAATCAATACCACCAGCCATCAAAGATCATATTATGTCAACATACGATAGAATTGCGCAAAGAAATAAAGACGAAGGGGAGCAAATCGGAATTCAAAAAGGCGAACAAATCGGAATCCAAGAGGGTGAACAAATCGGAATCCAAAAAGGCGAACAAATCGGAATCCAGAAGGAAAAAATCAAAGTAGTACTCAATTGTTTTGATCAAGGAATTGTCATTGATATGATCACCAATATTACTGGAATGACAAAAGAAGAAGTGCTATTGATATTGAAAGAGCACAGAAAATTGAAATAAAGAGGCGAAAAGAGCTTTCCGATACGCAAATGCTCTGTCAAGAAAAAAAACTAAATGAAATGTTAACCTTATTCTTTACTTAAAGTAAAGTAAATTGCAAAAATATATAATTTTAATCGTTTGATTTTGAACGTATTAAAATTAATATTTTTAGCAATTTAATATCTTTTTGACTATAAAAAATGGGTTAAAATACTCATGAAAATAGGTAGGTCAAGTTGTGGCAAATTTACCACAGTTATCAGCTAAAATCGTTTGCATCTATTTCTTCAGGATCTTCATCTTGGATTTTAGATTCCGATGGTCGCAGTTTCAGCCCGCTTCGATCCCGATAAATACATCTACCACCTAAAAATCGAATATCTGCTGTTATAAAAATCGTAATATTATGTGGCTCTTTGTGTTTTGTGCCTTAGAGTATGTTTAAAATTCCATCATTTGTCTGCAAGCGGCAAAAATAAACTTTTCTGAGTAGTCTCATATTTTGGTTTATAAAGCATATTGATTTAGCTATTTTGTCCCTAATTATGAAAACTGCTATATTATAGGGTTAAAATGCTTATTTTGTGGCACTTTTTTGAATTCCATAATGATGCTTATTGAACCATTATTAAGGCCAATAAAAAAGTTGTATCATCATCTAATTGCATTTGATTATGTCCAAAACCAGAGTACGAACCAACATACTAAAAAAACTAGAATCATCCATCATTCAGTACTTCTGCAAGGTCATGCCTGAATGGATGACCTCAGATATGCTTACTGGCATCGGTCTGGGGGGAAGTATCCTGATTGGCGTAGGTCTATATCTGGCCAACAGTGAGCCCATTTGGCTGGCATTGTGCGTTGCTGGTTTTGCGATTCAATGGTTTGGAGACTCTCTGGATGGTAGGTTGGCGTACTATAGAAATATTCCACGCAAGTGGTATGGTTGGGCACTGGATATTTCGGTGGATTGGATATCGATTGGCTTGATAGGTGGTGGATTTTATTACTATTTTGACCAATATAAGTTTGTGTCTTTCTTGTTTGTATTCGCATATGGATGGTCTATGATCAATAGTCTCTTGAAATACAGAATCACGGACAGATACTCGATCGACACATTCCTGATGGGTCCTACAGAGGTGCGTATTCTCATATGTATCTTTTTGGTATTGGAATATCTATTTCCGGGTACTTTGCTGCTCTTTGGCATAGGGGGCAGTGGTATATTAGTTCTGATCAATCTATTGGATCTAAGATCGATACTCAAAAGAGGCGATGAGCGGGACATTAAGGAAAAAATAGATGCCAATAAAAAATAGCAACTTCACTTTTTGAAGTCATAAATTGTGCTTTCATAAGAAGTTTATTTTACCTTTATAAACCACATTTATTACACGAAAAGATATATTGATGAACACTGCACAAATTACATATCAGGAAACCTGGCAAAATGCCTACGACTCGCTCAATGACAAACAAAAAGAAGCGGTAGATGCCATCGAGGGTTCTGTAATGACCATAGCTGGTCCAGGTACAGGCAAGACCCAACTGCTGGCTGTAAGGATAGGCAATATGCTCAGACTGACAGATGCTAACCCGCAAAATATACTCTGTCTGACCTATACAGATGCCGGAGCCATCGAAATGAGAACCCGCCTAAACTCTTTCATTGGGCCGGAAGCCTACAATGTCAACATACAAACCTTTCATGCTTTTTGTAATAATGTAATCGGCGAAAACAGGCTGATATTTGGTGACCAAAGAGAGTTGCAGCTGATCTCAGATATCGAGGAGCAACAATTGTACAGAAAGTTGATCGATACTTTTGATGACAACCATACTCTCAAGAGATACAAAGGGGATGAGTATTACGAAGTCACCAGACTGAAATCATTGTTCCAGACGATGAAAAAAGAGAGTTGGTCTCCTGAGTATATCAAAGATTGTTTTGACCAATATGCAGCTAAAGAGCTTGATCCTCTGACCACATCCTTCTTTTGGGGAAGATCAGGCACAGATAAGTCGGACCATAAATATAAAAAGGGGGACTTCAGTGAACAAAAAGCGAGGGAAGCGATACAAAAATTTGAACCTGGTGCCATAGCCGCACAGGAATTTTACACGTTCCAAAAAATAATGCTGGATCACCAACGATTTGACTTTCAAGACATGATACTTTGGGTCATCGAAAAATTTAAAACCAACCCTGATCTGCTGGCAAAATATCAGGAAAGGTACCAATACATACTCGTAGATGAGTATCAGGATACCAATGGTTCTCAAAATGAGCTATTATTTCTTTTGATAGATTTTTGGGACAACCCCAATGTCTTTATTGTGGGTGATGACGATCAGAGTATCTTTAGATTTCAGGGTGCTAATATGAACAGCATCATCCATTTTAAAGAAAAATACCACCCGCTCGAGATTGTCCTTACCGAAAACTACCGATCCAGTCAGAAGATATTGGACAGAGCCAAAATCCTGATCGAATACAATCAGGAAAGATTGGTCAATAAGTATCCATATTTGATAAAAGACATTACTGAGTCACGTGCAAAAAGATCCTTTGAGGCTTCAGAGCCCGAAATCAATGAGTATATCAATGAAGCTCAGGAAGAATCTGGAATCATTCAAAAGATTGATGAGCTCCATCGGTTAGGAGTAGATTATAGAGAGATTGCCATTATTTATACACGTCACAACACAGTGGACAACCTGGTGAGGTATTACTCACAAAAGAAAATTCCAATCAATGTCAAAAAGAAAGTCAATGTACTCAACGAGTACGAAGTCATAAAAATCATAAAAATACTCGAATACCTTCATGCAGAATTTACTAAGCCACATAGTGGAGATTATTTGATGTTCGAAATATTACATTTTGATTGTTTTGAGATCTCGGCACTTGATGTTGCTGCTTTGTCTATTTTTTGTAGTAAAAAAGAGGAGACATCAACAGATACAGATAAATATGAAAAATGGAGAAATGTCGTCAGCAATAGAAATAAACTTTCACAGGCAGAGGTAAGTGATGTACAGAAAATCCTAAAAGTAGCACAAATCATAGAAGGCTGGATATCAGCAATTGCCAATGTGACCATTCAGACACTCATAGAAAAAGTACTTACCGAAAGCAATATGCTCCATAATATACTGTCAGATCCTGACAAATCATGGAAGCTACAGGTGGTCAACACGTTTTTTGATTATATAAAAAACGAAGGGGCTAAAAGAAAGGGGCTGTCACTTCAGGATGTGGTATCCATGATCTCTCTGATGATAGAAACAAATATTGAATTGCCTATCTACAAACTGATCACCAATACAAACGGAATCAATTTTCTGACGGCATATGCAGCAAAGGGTTTGGAATTTGAGCATGTATTTATCATGAGGTGCAATAAAAATATGTGGGAAAGCAAACAATCAGGTCATAATGAATATTCCATATCTCCCAACATTACATCATCTATTCCTGCTCCTGATGACAACGACGATAGAAGGCTTTTTTATGTGGCCATGACCAGGGCAAAGGACTTTCTGTATATCAGTTATGTCGCACAAGATGAAAAAGACAAACCTGTGCCAGTCTCTAAGTTTGTGGCTGAGGTCATGCCGGAGGGAGAGCAAAGTCAAAAAATAGACGTAGATCCAACTTTAGTATTCGACTACAAAGCGGAACTGATGAAATATGAAAAGGGGGAAGCGGTGCTCATCGACGGCCCGCTGGTGGATCGCCTACTCCAAAACTTCAAGATGAGTTCGACAAGTCTCAATAAATATTTGCGATGCAGACTAACCTTCTACTTCGAGACCATCCTGAGAGTGCCCAAAGGCAGGAGTGCAACGATGGGATTTGGAAATGCTGTCCACTATGCACTGGAGATGTTTTTTAAGGACTTACAAGCTTCTTCGCCGAGATCTATGGCGAGTGCCGGCAAACTTATTGAATTGTTTGAGAAAGGTATGGATAAATACAAATCCCATTTTACCGCTCAGGAATACTACAATTACACTACCCATGGCCAAAAGATTTTGAGAGAGTATTATGACGAATATTCAAGCAGCTGGTTAGCGATACCTGCATTTGAATTAGAGTACAATATTCCTTCTGTCGAGTATCAGGGTGTGCCCATCTCTGGTAAATTGGATCGGGTAAATATCTACTCAGATCATATATCCGTCACAGATTATAAAACAGGAAAATATGATTCTAAAAAATTGTCTGGCCCCAAAAGTGAGGAAGATACTGGAGGAGATTACTGGCGTCAGATCGTTTTTTACAAACTATTGTTGGATAGTGATAAGCGCAATTCGTGGGTGATGAAAAGTGGCTTTATGAATTTTATTGAAAAGGATAAAACATCAGGAAAATACAAAAATGAAGTGATCAATGTCGAACCATTTGAGATGGAAATCGTAGGCAAACAACTGACGGATGCCTACCAAGAAATCAAGCAGCACATCTTCATGCCTGGCTGTGGGGATAAAGAGTGTCAATGGTGTAATTTTGTATTGAAAAACATGCCTGTCTCAGGACTTGATGAAATGAGCGAGGAAGAAGATCTTCATAATGAACCCTTTGTCGGCTCAGCATAATCTGATGTCATGTCAAGAAACGGCACATAATATCGTTGTGCAACTTTACTATATCAGAACTCTAGACTCCAGTTTAACCCAAGTTGCAAATTACTGCATATAACTAACTGATAAACAAGATGATGTCTCTTACAAATTTATAATTGGGTCACTACTTTTGTTTTTCTTACATACGGTCTGTCTTTGAATTTTAAAGCTTCATAAATCCTTTTTACGTCTTCATTGGCCTGTGTACAAGTTTTTAATATTGCCTTTTTATT
>JBATLS010000055.1:0-3929 GCA_049289435.1 Saprospiraceae bacterium
AGGGGAACAAATCGGAATCCAAAAAGGGGAACAAATCGGAATCCAAAAAGGGGAACAAATCGGAATCCAAAAAGGAGAACAAATCGGAATCCAAAAAGGAGAACAAATCGGAATCCAGAAGGAAAAAATTAAAGTAGTGCTGAATTGTTTTGATCAAGGAATAGCCAAAAATATGATCACAAATATTACAGGATTGTCCGAAGATGAAGTCGATATGATACAAAGAGAGCATGGTAAGTTCAAGAAGTGACTTAAAAATAAAATAGTTGAATATAACTATTAAAGTATCAAATTCAGCGAGTTGGTTTTGTCCAAATTGAAACCTTGAGGGTTTTGAATACAATGAACTAAAAAATTATCATTTACTAAACGGTTCTTCTCTTTAAGGACGTATGATGACAAACTCCGTCCTCCTGTTTTTCAACCTTCCTTCTTCTGTACTATTGTCTGCTATGGGTATTGTTTCTCCTTTTCCTTCGTCCACTATCCGGGATGGATCGATCCCTTTTATTATCAAGGCATCTTTCACTGCCTTTGCCCTTTGTTTCGAAAGAGCCAGATTGTCTTCTTCCTTACCCACATCATCTGTATAGCCAACAATATTTATTTTGGCAGATGGATTAGACATCAACATTTGGTACAATAAATTGATCTCAGTATTGGACTCGGGCAGCAATTCGGCAGAGCCAGATTTGAAAAAAATATTTTGAAGTACTATAGGTTTTTGAATCTTTTCTGTCTGTAGAGCGACAAGGGGTTGTAAAGCTATATTTAATAGGTAGGGCTCATAAAGTACCCGCTGTGTGGATAAATCAATATTTTCAGCATGATACCCATATCCGCTATGTTCAATGATACAAGCATAGTTTTTGCCAGAAGTGATCCCATTGATAAAGTATCCGTTTTTATCCGCAGACAATTGTAGTACCAATTTATCATCAGACAAGTTTTTGATCGTTACCTTGGCTTCAAGGGGATTTCCGCTGTCGGCATCAGTTATATATCCTTTGATAAAAGTGGTCGGTTTGGGTCTGGCTTTTTCGTATAATTCGAAACTATAGATGTCCAGGTGATTCATTTTTTTCTTTGTAGTATAGTCCATATCACTGGCAAAATATGCTTTGGTACCATCCAATGAAACGATCAAAGAACCTTCAGAACCTTCAGTATTGATCGGATAGCCAATATTTACTGGTGCTTGCCATTGGTCTGTCGTATCATTTTTCTTACTGTAATAAATATCATAATCTCCCATGCCGGGACGCCCATTGGATCTGAAGTACAGTGTTTGTCCGTCAGGATGCAAAAAAGGACTTTCATCATCACCAGTAGAATTGATGATTGGACCAAGATTGATCGGAGTGACCCATGCATTTCTATCATTTCTATATGTCATCCATAGGTCTGCACCTCCCAAGGTACCCAGCCGTCTGGACGAAAATATAAGGGTGCTCCCATCGGCAGACAATGTAGGCTGCGAATCCCAGGCTGCGGAATTGACCACATGACCCATATTGACTGGTTTGGTCCATTTCCCACCCTTCCATACGGCATAGTATAGGTCACAACTTCCGTAAGCATCACTCCGATCACAAGCTGTAAATACCACTAATTTTCCATCAGCAGATATGGTATGAGCCCCTTCATTTTGATAGGTGTTGAGTCCGGATATATCCACGGCTCTATTGTACCCATTGCTATCGATCATCGATTGATAAAAATCTTCCTGACCAGTATTGCGGGTAAATATCATATATGACCCATCTATCGCAAGACTTGGGCTATATTCAGAATGGGTAGTATTGACCTGTGGACCAAGATTGACTGGATCGAATGGGACAGGATTTTTGATAGCATCATCTATGAAGTGGAAATCATCTCTAAGTTTGATCGCTTTTTTTATCTTTTCAGGAGTTGATTTTGCACGCTGGATGTATTTATCCAACTCCTTGGCAGCAGCATTCAGCTCTTTTTGTTCCACTCTGATCATAGCTAATGAATAGTACATCTCCGAATCAAAATCAGGATCAGCAGTTATCGCTTTTTCAAACCATGAAGCTGCGTCTTCCCATTTCTTTTGAGAATAGTAATTACTGCCAATTCTCAACATGGCTTCTACATTGACAGGATCTTCGGTAAGAACTTTTTCAAATAGACGGTTGCTTTTTTTGATGTCCCCATGTTGAGCAGCTTTCTTGGCTTCATTCATGATACTTGATTCCTTGGCGGTATGTTGGATTTTTTTCTTACTCTGACAGGATAGATGCACCATCGGAAGATAAATGATCCACATAGAAATAATAATAATACGACCTATGATCATCGACCGTTAGTTTTGCAATTTTTGACCCTGATCTTTGATGACAAGTGTCCAACCCGCACTACGTAGTGCCATGTCCATCATCATTAGATATTCTTTCTTTTGCTTTTCAGCGGCGGCGATCAATGGCGTATTTTTAGCTTTGGAGGCTATCAGTTCTTTGGCTTTACGGTTGATCATATTGTATTCAGCATTGGTAAAAGAATTGAAAGTGCCTTCAGAAATATCATAATAATCCAAGTCATGGTCTATAGATAAAATTTCCGAATGTGGTAATTCATTGAGCGTGACGGTCCTGGTCAGACTATCTATGCTGATATTTACTTTTTCAAAATCATAACCTACAGATACTTTTGCGGTGACCCTTAGCAATACTTTTTTAGAAAAAAGATTGAAAATATCATATTTATAGTATTCATTATAGTCGTACAATTCTGAAAACTGCCCCTCTACACTGATGAGTTTGGTGACAGTTTTGATTTTTTCGAGTACTATGGTTGAATTTTCAGCCCGGGTGACTGGAATAAATTGATACTTCATGTAATACCATATCCCACACCCAACAGTCAGAAGTATGACGCCAAAAACCAGATATTGTTTAAATATGGATTTGATCATGATTATTCATTTATACGTGCGCTTAAAGTATGTCTAAGGCCTCGATGCGATTTCAATACAGCTTTTACAGATCCAATACTGATAGGTGATTCGATCATCAAAGGAATTTTATTTTGATCATCGGATACCCATATGGTCATGTGATCTCCTTTTTTAAATACATTTCCCCCTACTAAATCAGGGACCATCTTTAGGGTATTGAATTCTCCAAGCTCTTTAATGTCCCTTTGTTCTTTGCCACCAAAAGTCACATTCATAGGAAATACTTCTTTATCAAAAAACATAGATATCGGTATCTTATCTCCTCTTTGCATCTGATTTGTATTGATATTGCGCATATAGTACAGATTGGACATCAGATCCTGCATACAATGATTGAGTCGATGTACTTGAGGTCGGGCTGTCTCCTTGGTCTTGCCATGGTAACTGACAGCCACATTTTTGGTTTGGTCAAAATATACACTGTCGTACAGTCGGTAATTTCCTTCTTCGACGATTCTGACAAAATTAGTCGGCAATAAAGTTTCTTTACTCGTCTTCGAATAAAAATAATCATTGACTCTGAAGATTTTTTCATAACTTCTGTAGGTTTTTCCGTGAGCTTTCATCTCATAGGACTGATCATTTTCACCCACAGAAAAGACTACTTCGCCGGCTGGAACCCACAGCAAACCCCAGTTGTAATAGATTTTGTAAGTGAGTGTTTCGCCATTTGTAAAAGTACTGTTGGATATTCCACATTGGTCGAGGAGTATAAAGTCATCAGACACTGTAGCTGATCCAGTCAGCAATACAATCGAAAGGAAAACCAAAATCCTGATTTTATATAATAAGTTCATGAAGGGTTTTAATTTTTAAATAATAATCATCGAATGAATACATTAGTTTAACCAATTGCACAATTACTTCAATGCCTCGCTACCCAAAATCCCTAAAGGGACATCCCAACATCATTTTTTTTTGACAAAATGTACAATTTGTTATACAACCA
>JBATLS010000056.1:0-4288 GCA_049289435.1 Saprospiraceae bacterium
CAACCATATCACTTGGTCAGTCGCATCCCAACTCAACAACGAAAAATACATCATCGAGCATAGTAATCCCGATAGCTATCGGGAGGCAGAAGCTTCTCATCCAACGGAGAGATCACAGGCGATGGCACCAGCAACATAACCAAACACTACGAATACATCCACTCATCACCATCCATCGGCATCAACTACTACCGCATCAAACAAGTGGGCTATGATGGTAAGTATAGCTACAGCGATATAGCGAGTGTCAGATATGAAGGCAGTGGAGAAACCAACATAGATCCAAATCCTGCTACATCAGAAGTGACCATCACAACATCAGAACCATCATCAATGCAAATCTTTGATGTCTATGGCAGGGTACTCACCAAACAGGATATATCTGAAGGACAAAACACTATAAATCTGGCAGAACTTCCAAAAGGGATTCTTATCTTTGTGGTTGGAGACCAGAGATATAAGGTTTTGAAGAAATGAGTATGGTATATTTTTAATTATCTTTGTATTAAATTATATTAATTTGAGTAAAGTTGATAAAATTCTTTTTAAAATTATTAATGGTCTTTCAGATAAGAACATTGATTTTAATGAATTTGTAAATTTACTTTTAAAGCTTGGATTTGATTTAAGAATTAAAGGCAGTCATCATATTTTTACTAATGAAGGAATTGAAGAAATAATCAACGTTCAGTCAAAAAATGGAAAGGCAAAACCTTATCAAGTTAAACAAGTAAGGGAACTTATTATTAAATACAAATTAAATTCAAACATAGATGGATAATATAAAATATGAATTAATTATTTTTTGGAGCGAATCTGATGACTCATTCATAGTCGAAGTACCTGAACTTGCAGGATGTAAAGCAGATGGTGAAACTTATGAAGAAGCAATTGCAAATGCAAAAATGGTTATAGGTGATTGGATTGAAACCGCTTTAAAAATGGGTAGAGAAGTTCCTAAGCCAAAAGGAAAACTTATGTACGCTTAAAAATTCACGAAGCCATACAAGTGCTTTGACGACAGTTTTGGCTACCTCCAAAAACCGTAGCAAAGCACAAACTCGTTTCGACAATTGTTAAATATTTTTTACCCATAAAATCCTACAGAAATGAATGCAGTGCAAGGATAACTAACATAAAATTGGCATCAATGCTGAAAAATTGATTGATTCTGGATTTACCCCCTAAATCTTGGAGTTTATTTTTGCCTTTTTTTGATATACTTATTCATGGATTTGTCTTGAACCAAGTATCGAAAATCCAGAATTCAGAAATTATTTAAATTCAACGATATATTTATTTTTTTATAAAGTAATAATCTTAATTTTGCGACGTTTTATACCTATCCAGCTATAGGCATCATTTTAATAGTACACCTAAACAAGCATATATGTCCATTATAGTCCAGAATCTCACTAAGCAATTTGGTGACCAAACGGCTGTTAATCAACTATCATTCGAAGCACGTCCCGGAGAAATTTTAGGCTTTTTAGGCCCCAATGGAGCAGGTAAGACCACCACCATGAAGATGATATGCTGCTATCTGGAAGCCACCTCGGGCACAGTCACCGTCAACGGATATGACATAAAGACTAGCCCACTCAACGCTAGAAAACAAATAGGATACCTTCCAGAACATAATCCCCTGTATGAAGAGATGTATGTCAAAGAATTTTTGCAGTTTGTCGCCAGCATTCACAAGATAGCTGATAAAGCACAGAGGATAGAAGAAGTCATAGAAATGACAGGACTCACAAAGGAGCAAAATAAAATCATCGGCACCCTCTCCAAAGGATATAGACAACGTGTTGGCCTGGCTCAAGCGATCATCCATGATCCACAAGTGCTGATACTTGACGAACCAACTTCTGGCCTGGATATGAATCAACTCATCGACATCCGCAACCTGATCAAGGAGTTGGGCAAGAAAAAAACAGTCATTTTTTCATCCCACATCATGCAGGAAGTACAGGCACTGTGTGATAGGGTAGTCATCATCAACGACGGACATCTGGTAGCTGACGAATCCGTGGATAAACTCACCGGCATCATGGCTGGAGATCAGGTGGTGCATGTAGAATTTGCTCAAAAGGATGTATCAAAGCACGTATTCAATAAAATCAAGCATGTAGAAGATATAGAGCAAGATGGCAATATCCTTGTGTTTACTTCTGCTGCACATCATGACATCCGCAAAGATATATTTGATACAGCCGTAGCTCAGCAACTGACCATCCTGGAGATGAGTCGCGAAAAAGCTAATATGGAAGATATATTCCGCAAGCTTACCAAAACGACCATGGATGCTTAGTGTTTTCAGAAAAGAGTTAAACGCCTTTTTTAGTTCGCTCATTGGATACATCGTCATTAGCGTATTTCTAATTTCTATCGGACTTTTTATGTGGGTTTTTTCTGATACGAGTGTGCTCGAATACAATTTTGCGAGTATGGATCAGCTGTTTTCTATTGCGCCGCTCATCTTTTTGTTTCTGATACCAGCCATCACCATGCGGAGCTTTGCAGAAGAAAAATCTACGGGCACATTAGAATTGTTATTTACTAAACCCCTTACTTTATACCAGATCATAGTCGGGAAATATCTTGCCAATTTTACCTTGGTGGTGTTTGCCTTGATACCTACGTTTGTGTATTACTATTCGATTTATCAGCTGGGATCACCGGTGGGCAATCTAGATTCTGGGGCCATCACTGGCTCATATATTGGTTTGTTTTTTTTGGGAGCATCATTTGTTGCTATCGGTATGTTTTCATCATCACTGACTGACAATCAGATCATTGCGTTTTTACTCGGAGCGTTCTTATGTTTTTTCTTTCATTGGGCTTTTGTATATGTCGCCAGAATGCCCATTTTTGCCACAAACCTGGATGTATTTATTCAAAAATTGGGCATCAATTACCATTACAACAGCATCAGCAAAGGGCTGTTGGATACCAGGGACATCACGTATTTTTTGTCAGTGATCTTTATATTTTTATACAGTACAGGGTACATCATGCAATATCGCAAATAATTTTCCAGAGGCATGAAAGTAACACAATACAACAGGTGGTTTCAATGGTCAATGGTAGTGGCCATAGTGGTGCTGATCAATGTGATCTCAGGATATATTTATACAGAAGTTGATCTGACAGATGATGATAGATTTACCATCAGTGACCATACAAAAAAAATAGTCAGGTCGGTCAACGATCAAGTGACCGTCAGGGTCTTGCTGGAGGGAAAATTTCCTGCGGGATTCAAGAGATTGCAATCATCAGTGCGGGATATGCTGGATAAACTCAGAGACGTCAATCCCAATATTGTGTATCAATTTGAAGACCCTACTTCAGGAACACAATCAGAGATAGAGCAAAAAAGGAAAGTGCTCATTGACGATAATATCATCCCCATATCATTGAGCTATTCAGACGGCACAGAAGTGGTCCAAAAAGCCGTCTTTCCTTTTGCTGTGTTGTACTACGGATCCAAAAAATATGTTATTAATCTATTGGAAGAGCAAAAACCAGGGGATGATGAAGATATCATATTAAATAAATCTGTGGCTTTGCTGGAGTATAAGTTTGCCAATGCATTTCAAAAAATATTGGCTGAAAGGCCTAAAAATATTATATTTACACAGGGGAGTGATGAGTGGGATGAGAGTCAAACATTTAGGCTCGAAAGCGAGATCAGACGTTTTCATCGAGTAGGGAGGTTGAGTCTGGATACACTTCAACAATTGGATAGTCTCATAGACTTAGTCATAGTTGCAGGACCCAAGCGAGAGATATCGCTACAAAATCAGTTTAAACTGGATCAATATCTGATGCAAGGCGGTAAGATCATTTGGTTGATAGATAGATTTCATATATCACTGGATAGTATCAATAAGTACAAGATGTACATTCCTACCGAGACGGAGACAGGTCTGGGTGACATGTTATTCAAATATGGTGTCCGGATTATGCCAGACTTAGTCTTGGATTTGGAGTGCAGCCAAATCCCACAAGTCATAGGTATGGCCGGTGACAAACCCCAAACCAAACTATTCCCATGGATCTATCACCCGGCAGTAGCTCCCAGATCCGTACATCCCATTGTCAAAAATATAGATCGGGTCAATTTGTTTTTTCCGAGTACCATAGATACCATCAAAACAGAAAGCAATGTTACCAAGACGATATTGTTGGCCAGTTCTCCCTATTCGAGAGCTCAACTGTCGCCAGTAAGACTGTCTTTTGAAATGCTGAAAGTAGCTCCTGATCCAGCCCGGTTTAATGACGGCAA
>JBATLS010000057.1:0-7300 GCA_049289435.1 Saprospiraceae bacterium
TTTAACTAATATTCAGGCAGGCAGATTTGAAAGGGTATATTTTTATAGCTTTATTATGTGCATTTAGTGCATCACTGTGGTCACAACAGAGGCCAGATGATAAAGTATTGACCTATGCAGCATACAACAAATCACTCAAGATTGTGCTCAATGATCTGTCAAAATTGTCAGGAACAAATATCGTATATTCCGAATCCAGAATTCCCTCAGACAAAATCATCAACATTTCTGCAAAAGATGAAAAATTAGGGAGCATACTTATTGTGATTTTTAAAGACCTCCATATTTCTTATCAAATCGTGGGCAATCAAATTGTCATAGTCAAAAATAAGAGCCCATTGCAGATGGGAGACATCAGGCTTTTTGGATATATACGCGATAAAAGTTCTGGTGAATTTTTGATAGGAGCAAATATATTTTTGCATGACAAATCAAGAGGTGCATCCACCAACGCATTCGGGTTTTTTAGTTTTCAGGTACCCAAACAAGAATTAAGAATTCATTTTTCATATCTTGGATATGAATCGACCATCTTGGATCTATATGCACTCAAAGACACTATGATGTATATACAATTGAATCCAGACGGACTTTTGAATGAGATTGTGATCCTTGACGATTTACTGGAAGAGGAGCATGAGACTACAGCTTCCCAACAAAACTTGCATATTGATAAAATCAGAGCGTCCAACCATTTGGCAGGAGAGGCAGACCTATTTCGATATATAAGTACACAGGCAGGGGTCACTACCGCTGCTGAAGGAGTCGGTGGTCTAAATGTAAGAGGGGGGTCTGCAGATCAAAACCTTGTTTTGTTGGACGGGGTACCATTGTATAATACAGGTCATGCCATGGGGATTTTTTCGGTATTTAATTCTGACGCCGTAAAAAATGCATCTTTTTACAAAGGTGGAATACCAGCCAGATATGCCGGTCGCTTATCTTCAGTCATTGATGTTCATACCAGAGATGGCAATTTTAAGAAATTAAGCGGTGAAGCCACATTGAGTACCATAGCATTTAAAGGTTCTCTTGAAGGCCCCATCATAAAAGATAAGAGCAGTTTTATACTTTCATACCGACGCACATTTATGGATGTATGGGTAAAAGAATTGACGAAGTCTCAAAATAAATCAAAAAACTTGAATGGCTCGGCCAATTACTTTTTTAGCGACCTCAATGCAAAGATAAATTTTCGGCTGGGAAAAAATACAAGGATCAATTTTCAAACATTATATAGCGGCGACGATTTTTCAAACTTTACTGGTGTGGCTGATGATCTATTGAGGGATGAACATACCCGCAGTATAGCATGGGGAAATCAACTGTATTCTCTCAAGCTCAATCATCAGCTGGGCAAATCCTGGTTTTCTAACACCACAGTATATAATACTAAATATAAGTTTAAAAATTTTAAAAACAATCTGTACGAATACAGTTCAGGTATAGAAACGGTGACGGCATTTGACGCTTCAATATTTGAATCAAATATCTCAGAGACTGGAATAAAGCAAGAATTTGATTGGATGGCTTCACGGGCTCACTCGATCAAAATAGGAGGCAACGTGCAGTTTAGGGTTTTCTCACCACTGATCACCTCTGTCAATGAAACAGATTTCGAACCAAGAATCACTGTATTATCCCAAGATAAACTAAGGTCACTATACGAGAAGTCACTGGTAAAAGGAGATGAGTATAATGTGTATGCGGAAGATCTCATAGAGTTGGGTGATGGCGTCAGCGTGAATGTAGGCCTCAATTTCTCTTCGCTTAGTAATGACAATAAACAAGCTCATGCCGCTTTTCAGCCTAGGTTTGCTTTGTTGGCAGATGGTGAAAACTTGCATTTTAAATTGGGTGCTTCCAGAATGCAGCAATACATGCATCTACTCACAAACAATGGTTTGGGCTTGCCTTCAGATATCTGGCTGCCTGCCAATGATCGGTTGGCCCCTCAGAAATCATGGATATTTAGCACCTCATTTGGATATCGGTTGAATTCTGGTCTGAGATTTGGGATGGATGTGTATTACAAAACTCTGGAGAGCATCAGCAGTTTTAAGGAAGGGGGGGATATTGACATCAATGATAGTAGGGAATGGCAAAATTCAATCCCTTTTGGTGATGGATATGCCTATGGCCTAGAGACTTATATTGATAAAGTGGTAGGCAAAACTTTATTTGGGATAAATTATACTTATTCTATCTCGGACAGGCGTTTTCCTGATCTCAATAGTGGCGAAATTTTTCCTTTTGGACTGAATAGAACACAGAGCTTGAAGTGCTCATTTACTTATAGATTGTCAGAATTTTCTGAGTTTTTGGTAAATTGGGCCTATATGTCTGGCAATTATTATTCCCAACCTATCGATGTATCTATACCATTGCACGGGAAGCCAGCTCTGGTATTTCCTTCCAAAAACAATGCCCTTTTTCCAGCTTATCACAGGATGGATGTAGGATTTAGTTTTTATAATGTCTATAAGTGGGGTAGGGCAAAATTTTTTCTTGGTTTGTACAATGCATACAATCGCAATAATCCTTTTTATACGGAGCTTGTCAGAGATCAGACCAATGACGGAAAATTTGAGTTCCGTCAATTTAGCCTACTACCAGTGTTGCCTTCTATTAGTTATAGCATTTCTTTTTGAAATAGCTGAAAGCGGTCAAGATGGGCGTCCAACCACAATTTCATAAAATATTGCTGTCAGTTATCATAAATATTGGTAACAAAAGTAAAGATTAATGTCTTTTTTAGTCATATTTGTGCCAAATTAATAAATAAGATTAGACCCTACTTCCATATATTGCTCTTGGTGACGATTTATTCGTGCGTTGATGTGTTGCCTATTCCACAGGATGACAATCAAAGAAAACTTTTCGTCGATTGTGAAATGAAAGTAGGGGAAAATATTGAGGCAAATATTCAATATGAAGGCAATAGTCGAGGTCTTAGCCCACAATATCTAGAAAGACCTGACACATTTACTTTTACTTTGGCTGAGGGCGACACTGATTTTGGAGTGCCTTTTGTGTACGATTATGATAACAAAATTTTTGTGATCAAAAAAAATCAACTTCCGTTGAAGGCGGGGGTTAAGTATAAGTTCAGAGGTGTAGGTATTAATAAAAATTCTACAGAGCCATTTATTTTTATTCCGACCGGTGCTCCAATAGACACCGTTTTTGCAGAAAAAATAAATACTCCAACTATTGATGGCAAATCGTACACGATGATCAGGTGCACCCTTCGTATGAAGACCGATGTAGAAAATTCGGATCATCTGTACATCATCGCAAAAACTGAAGACAATAAAGTAGGACTGCCATACTTTGAACAAGATTTTGCAGCGTATAAAAAAATGAAACATAGAGATGGATTTTTGGTAGATCAATCTAGGCTAAAAACTTCTGACCTTATATTTAATATTGCATTGGAAGGCGCCCAGTCACCCAAAGCATTCCTATTAGACATTGGAAATGTCACTAAATCCTTTTATCAATTTAATCTTTTCAAGTCAAACAGCTTTACCGACCCAGGTCAAACTGCTGAAAATCCTGCTATTGGCAGCTTTAATATTGATACTGAAATCGCACGTGGATCCTTCAGTGCATTTAATACTTCGTCAATAAAAATATTGATAAAATAGGGTGTACCTCAAAATTTCATTTTTAGGTTTTATATTATTCCTTTTTGATTGCCTCAACCCTGTCCACTTCGCAGCAGACAGGCCTTAAGGTAGTAAAAAAGAAA
This sequence comes from Saprospiraceae bacterium, assembly GCA_049289435.1. Lineage (GTDB taxonomy): Bacteria > Bacteroidota > Bacteroidia > Chitinophagales > Saprospiraceae > OLB9. The sequence continues at coordinate 3,755 of JBATLS010000057.1, forward strand.
TTTAACTACCTTCCAATGTAAAAATGGGATACACCAAAAAAAATTGTAAAATATTTTACAACACGCGTAGGGGTAAAATAATTTAATGGTGTCTTTATAGTAGTCATCAGCATACTATTATGAATACCGAAGATACATTTGATTTATTACAAACATTTCCGCTGGCATCTTGCTTGACAGATGGTGAAATACGCACCCTTTGTCGCACTGGCCAGCACAGGATATATCAAAAACATGAGTTGATATATCAGGTTGGGGAAGAGAGTGACGAGATATTTTTTCTACTGCAGGGTGTTGCAAAAATTATTGCCACCTCTACAGATGGTAGGGAAGTAATCAAAATCATACAGCACCCTATAAGTATCCTCAGTGAGCAAAGTCTGGCTGGAGAAGAATACAGAACGAACAATGCAATGGTTTTAACATCCGAAGCTTGTGTACTCGCTGTAAAGGTAGAGACCATCAAGAGTATGATGCTAAAAAATCCCAGATTGGCCATATGTGTGATCAATTTTATAGGGAAGCGCCTTAAGTACTCAGAAGAAAGGTTAGAATCACTGGCACTTCTCGATGCTCGTGAGAGGATCATAGATTTTCTCAAAGCCAATGCAGTGACTTTTGGTCAGCAAGTAGGTTACGAGCTACTACTGAAGCATGAATTTACGCAGCAGGATATAGCCAATTTTACGGGTACATCACGCCAGACAGTGACCACTGTACTCAATGATCTCAGAAAAAAGAATAAAATACATTTCAAAAGAAAGTCAATACTCATCAGAGATATCGCGAGTTTGGCTTGACATAGGTACGTTTTCTCATAATTTAGTTATACCTGAAATTTAGTTAAGAAGTAGGTTCAAAAGTGAATCTACTTTTTTTTTGTTCAAAAATTTCGGGTTTGAGAAAAAACAACTTACTTTTGCGACGCTTTTAAAAATAGCAACCGGAAGAGTGGCAGAGCTGGTTGATTGCACCGGTCTTGAAAACCGGCGTACCTGAGAGGGTACCGGGGGTTCGAATCCCTCCTCTTCCGCCACCATCAAAGCATCCTGTAAGTCAGCTTATAAGATGCTTTTTTTGTTTATCTTTACCTTCATCATCAGTTGGTGACTCAATTTAAACACTATAAAATATCATTCCTATGGGAAGAGCATTTGAATATCGTAGAGCCGCAAAAGAAAAAAGATGGGCTGCCATGTCCCGCATATTTCCTAAAGTGTCACGTGCCATCACTATCGCTGCCAAAGAAGGTGGACCCGATCCTGAAACCAACTCAAAACTCAGACTGGCCATACAGGCGGCCAAAGCGGCCAACATGCCTAAAGATAACGTAGAAAATGCCATCAAAAGGGCAGCTGGTAAGGATGCAGAAGATTATTCAGAAGTTGACTACGAAGGCAAAGGACCTCACGGGGTGTTGATATTTGTAGAGTGTGCTACTGACAATATCGTCCGTACCATCGCCAATGTCAAGTCCTATTTCAATAAAGCAGGTGGCTCCTTAGTAGCTACTGGATCACTGGAGTTTATGTTTGACAGAAAGACGGTAATCGAGTTCGAAAAGCCAGAAAACTTTGATGCAGATGAGTTTGAATTGGAGATGATAGACTTCGGTCTTCAATCTTTTGAGATAGATGAAGATACCCTGTACGCTTATGCTGATTATACAGATTTTGGCACACTTACCAAGGGATTTGAAGAAAAAGGCATCCATATCACAAAAGCCAATCTACAACGAATGCCTACGACTCCGGTCGAATTTTCGGATGAGCAGATGGTAGATATTGATAAATTATTGGACAAGCTGGATGAAGATGATGATGTGCAGGCGGTATATACCAATATAGCTTAGTGAGTATATTTCACATATTATGGATGGATTGTCTCCAAATTAGGCTCTATGATGAAATAAAATGGTGAAATTTGCATACTAAACTTAATAATTTCTAAATATGAAAAATAGGTATGTACAATATATTTCCGATGATCATTTGATGTCTTGCGTGAAAAATTTGCACAAATCTTACATAAGTGCGAAAAATAATATTTCGAAGAAGAGCTTCTATTCCAATAAGGTTGATACAATCAAACTTACATTTGACTCAAAATTTAATAAAGTTAGTGAGGAAGATATCATTAAGTCAGAAGTTTTCCGACAAATTGATAAATCTACAAATAATGCGATTGGAACATTTCACGAGCAAATTTTAGGTGGAACAATTGGTTTTGAAGTTGGAAATATGAGAGGATTTGATATAAAGGCTATTGATAACACTTTATTTGCAGATATCAAAAACAAACATAATACGATGAATAGCAGTTCGGCAGAGGCTTTATTTCAGAAATTGGCTAGATATGCTGATGATTATAAAATAGCCAAGTGTTATTGGGTACAAATTTTAGCAAAAAATAGTTTTCATGAATTATGGCATGTAGTGATCAATGGGAAGGAATATAGTCACAGCAGAGTGTATAAAATATCAGGGGACCATTTTTATGCTATGGTAACTGGTCAGGAAGATGCATTATTTCAGCTATATAAAATTTTGCCAACCGCAATAGACGATTATTTATTGACTATAAAAAATGATGAATCTTTTAAGGAAAATTTTGCGTTTGATGAAATTACATCTGGAATTACAGATCGTAGTTTTCTAGATCAAATAACCTTTGAAAACTTTGGTTATTATTTGGGATTTAAAAATTTATAAAAATTTGTATAAAGTAATCTCAAAAAGCTTCCAATCAGCACACTCTTACTTTAAGGATATCCGCTTGTTTATTCAATTACATTTTTTATGATATCTGTTTAAAAAATTAATGATTGAGTATCCGATTTCACTACCCAAGTTGACAGGCACTGCATTCCCTATTTGTTTGTATTGTTGTGATAAACTTCCAGCAAATTCCCAATTGTCAGGAAAGGTCTGAATGCGAGCATATTCTCTAACAGTAAAAGGCCTGGTTTCATCAGGGTGACAACGTTCAGTTTGCTTTTGAGCTGGGCTACATGTCAAAGTTAAACAAGGTTCGTCCCAACCAATGCGGCGGGCTATTCCCGTTTTTCCCCCACCCAAATAATAGCTTCCACCCATAAATGATTTTTGAATATCTAAGGGCAAGTCCCGCCAATAACCTTTAGGAGGTACTAATTCCAAAACATCCATTTTGTATTGAGGATATTTAGCTCCATCTGATTTAGGCACGTCACTATCATATAATTCGCCTTTCTGCAAAGCATCTTTTAAAGTGAAAACTTTTCTATAGGGTTTCGGGTATTCATATTTTAGGTTAACATCTTTTCTAATGCCGACTAAAATGAGTCGTTCTCTTTTTTGAGGCACTTTGAAATTGATAGCTTTTAGTACTTTGACCGGAACAACATCGTATCCAATTTCATCTAAAATGGATATCATTCCATTTAAAGTTTTTCCATTTTCATGACTTAGTAAACCTCTGACATTTTCGCCGATACACATGATTGGGTTTGCTTCTTTTACGATTCGCGCAAATTCATAAAAAAGTGTTCCTCGAGCATCTGAAAAC